>CADBRR010000025.1 GCA_902797145.1 uncultured Eubacteriales bacterium
GAATGAATATGCTAAAATAAAACCACATATCAAAAGTAAGGAGAATGTCCATGAAAACATTGGGTTTTAGAAGTAAAAATATAATATCAATTTTACTTGCAATAATGCTTATAATAACGAATATTTCCGTTTGCGCATTTGCAGATGATGACGAAGAAATATTTACTATAACATTTATTGACGGAGTAACGGACGATATTTTGTCAACTCAATATATACCATATGGCGGTCGTGCTGCAACGCCGAGAATACCACAGCATGATGGGTATAGGTTTACAGGCTGGAGCGATGAGTTCGACTTTATAGAGTGTGATATGGATATATATGCAGAGTATGAGGAGATAATTTACTGCACAGTAAGATTTATTGATGGAGTTACTGACGAAGTTATTAAGAAATACACAATTGAAGAGGGCGAAGGCGTTACCGCACCCGAACCGCCTAAACATGAGGGCTATGTTTTCACAGGCTGGAGTGAGGAAGAACTCGATGAGATATATTCTGATTTAGATGTTTACGCTGAATACGAGGAGATAGTTCATTATACTGTAACGTTCATTGACCGATTAACAGACGATGTTTTGGCTGAATATTCTGTTGAAGAGGGCGAAAAGGTAGAAGCACCCGAACCGCCCGAACATGAGGGCTATATTTTCACAGGCTGGAGTGAGGAATTTGATTATATTGATTCTGATTTAGATGTTTACGCTGAATATGAGGAGATAACGCCTGTTTACACTGTAACGTTTGTCGATTCTTTGACAGATGAAGTTATTGCAATAGTAACAGTTGAAGAGGGCGAAAGCGCAGAAGCACCCGAACCGCCCGAACACGATGGCTATGAGTTTATTGAGTGGAGCAAAAGCACCTTGAGCATATATGAAGATATAACGGTTTATGCGCTTTATGAAAAGATTGATTTGTCAGATGAAATTTTACTTGGCGATGCAAACGAGGATAGCGAAGTTGATTCAGCAGATGCTACAACAGTTTTGCGTTTCGTTGCGCAGCTTGAAGATTTGTCGGATTCAGCTAAACTCAATGCTGATACAAACGAGGATAACGAAGTTGACAGCGCAGACGCTACAAGTATTTTGAGATTCGTCGCAGGTCTTGGCTTGTAAAAAAGAAGTATTGAAATAATGAAATATAAATGGTATAATGTTATAAAATAGTGAAAAATGAGAGGTGGAATGAAATGAACGAATTAAATGGCAGCAAAATGCTTAAAACGACAGGCATAATTATGATAGTGTTTAATGCTATTGCGATAGCTTTAGTATTGCTTTTAGTTATTGGGCTTGCAATTTCTGCTGATGTTATGTTTAACTCATATGAGTTTAGGCGGTATTTTAACGATTATGGTTATTATGGTCGTGGTTATGATTCGATTGGTATGGCAGCAGTAGCAACTATATTGATAGTTTTTGGAATTATTGAGGCTGCATTTAATGTATTTGGATTGATTTCAGGCATATTGGCTTCAAAACATTCAAATAACCCCAATAAAGTTGGAACGCTTTTCGTGCTCGGTATTATCAATGTAGTAATTGCAGGTTTAGGCGTTATTTTCTCAGGCGGTGTTGGAATAATTTCGCTTGTACTTCCTATTCTGTACCTTGTCGGCGCTGTTCAGAACAGGAAACAGGTTCAGATGATGAACGCTTATAATCAGTATAACAACCCTAACGCTTATCAGCAGAACCAGAATTATAACCAGTACGGTTACAATAACTCAGCTTACAGCGCACCTAATGGCGATAACCAAAACAACGGATATTATAATCAACAGCAGAATATAAACATTGACGAGAATAAGCAATAAAAAACAAGCTGTGGCGTTTAACGCCACAGTATTTATTTTATAGTTAGATTATTTACTTATAATTGAATTTTTTATTTCGTTGAACTCATCTTGTGACATTTTACCATTTCTCAAAAGCTCTGCTGCCTTTTTCAGCGAATCAGCACCGCCAACGGGAATTTTACTTTCCATTTTTACATCTTTGAGGCTTAAACATATAAACAAAACTCCAACAAATACCAATAAGTTAGCGAAAAGGTCCGGTGACAAACTAAATGCATTTAGCCAGCCGCTATGTGTAATTCTATTTGCGTAGTAGGATATACTTGCCATCTGACTCAAAAAAGCAAGTATTGGCGGCAAAAAGAAAATCTTTTGATTAAACTTGGGATATAGCGACATAAAGAGCATAATCACATATGCGAGTATTCCCGTTACAGATGAAAAAGTCAGCGATGTTGGAAAACGGCAAATACAGAATGCAACGAGCGATACGGGAAGACCGTATTTTACTATTCTATCGTCAAGCATATCGAAGAAAAGCACAAGAATAATCGATAAATATGCAAATGCGTATACAATATCCATTATTCTGTTCAATGATATAAAATTTATCATTCCTGCAAAATATATAAGGTAACACATTGACGCTATAAATGAAAACAATTTTTTTCTGAACATAATTTTCTCCTTAAATGAACTTTGAAAGTTCGCTGCTGATTTTGTTAAATTCTTCTGTTGTTATAACTCCGCTTGCGCATAATGCTCTATATTTATTTATTTCCTCCGTGGCATCTTCGCTCGTAAATCCGTTAGTGAAATCGGCATTATCTGAGCTTATTGCGAGGAAAGCATCTTTTGCCCCCGAATTATCTACATACTTGTACATGGAATATAAATCCGTGAGCGCAATTCTGCTTTTACGAGCCGTTATGTTCTTTGATATGTAATCGTATAAGAATTTCCATAAGGCAAATAATGCGCCACATATCATAAGCCACAAACCTACGCTTGCAAATTTTGAATTTGCATTAATGATTGCAGTAAACATATATAAAACAAAACCGACGAAAAAAACCATTAATGCTGTAATATAACATTTCCTATTATTTTTTTTCCTTGAAAAATCCATAGGTCGTGTTCCGTAACACTCTAACCCTTTATCGGTAATACCTATGAAAGCTATATATCCTCTTCCGTTGTATGTATATCTTGCAACATAAACGAATCTATATAAATCCTGCGATGTTTCAAATATATCATAATTGGTTCTGACGCTAAAATGAATATTAGTTACGCTGCGACCGCTGTTTACTTCAATTATTCTTCGTTCTACTGCGTCATGGACTTTACTCCTTACCCTGCCGTCATAAACGCTGTCAAAGTTTAAGTTATGATAAATGACCTCAAACCCATTTTCAAGTTCGTTTCCTGTGACTGTATAAACACATTTGTTTTCAACAAACTCTATTGCTTTCCAAAGCTCTGAATCGGTATCTGAATTGTGAACTACTCTTTCAGGTCCGTAACTTTCGATAAAATCTGAACCTATAGCATAACCCTTAACCCTTCCGGAAACAGTCCCCGAATGCGGTACTCTTGAGCTGATACGCTGATCCTTTCCATCAATTCTCACCGTGCTGCTAATTGATATATCACAGCTATAGCTTGCATTATAATGAATCGTATAACTGTACAGCGGTAAATACATACCTTTAAATGATGTGACTTTGATTTTGTCAAATATATCCTTTACGGTATACCAGTCACGACCAAGCCACCTGATAAATTCTTTTTTTGCTTCAACAACATTTATCATATGATGTCCTCCACTAATTATTTTCCTATAATTTCGTTTCTAACTCTTTCCCATTCATTTTGCCAATCGTCGCCCTTGTATTCAAGCCTTACTTTATCACGGAGCTTGTATTCATAAGCGTTCAACGCATTGACATCTTTTGTTTTTTCGGCATAACCATAGACCGTTAAGCCTTGAGATTTTAAGTATTTAACGAACTCGTCAAGCCCTGCGCCGATAGCTATTGCATCGGGATTATCCTTTAAATCTTCGCTTTCTACAACCTCAACTCGCTGTGAATATGTCTTTGTTACAAACTCGATGGCTTCATCTTCTGTAACTGTAATTCCTTGCCTTTTAGCTTCCGCTGCAATTTTCAAAAGCTCTTCAAGCTGTGATATTGCCTGCTCCTTGTCAAACGATTTAGGCTTTACAGCGTCTATAACTTCATCGTAATCCTGCTGAGAAATTTTTTGTTCGCTTAAAAGCTCGTCAAGCTTTGAATTTATAGCCCTGTTCTGATGCGCTGTTGCGTCGTTTATGAGCATTTGCTGTTCAATCATTTCTTCCGTTATCTTGTTCTGTGAAAGAACATTAGGCGCAAACAACTGAATCATAATTACAACAATACCGAGTATCAGCGTATAAATTGCAAAATATACGAGCTTTTTGTTCTTAACGAGCATGAGCATAAATTTAATTGCAAAATAACCTGAAACGCCAGCAACTACCATTCCTATAAGCGTTGGCAGAACCTCAATATTTGCAAGTCCGCCATCGAATATATCAAGAACCATACTGCCCAATATTGCAGGGATAGAGAGCAGGAACGAAAAGTCGGCAGCGTCTTCACGGTTAAATCCCATAAGCGTCATTGATGAAATGGTGCTTCCCGACCTTGAAAGTCCGGGCATTACTGCAAAACCCTGAAATGCACCTGCTATAATTGCATGGTGTATCTTCATATCATCTGTTGAACGCTTTTGCGTTGAGAACTTTTCACCAGCAAAAAGGAGTATTGAGGTCAAAATAAAGCCTATGCCGAGTATAGAACCTTCAAGCACATCGGGGAAAACTTTTTTGAAAACTAAACCGAAAACAGCCGTAACTATGGTTGCGATTATGAGCATAAGCACCTTTTTCTGTAAGGGGTGCTTTAAAAGCTCAAAAATCTGTTTTCTATAAACAATAAGCACTGCAACGAGCGTACCTATGTGGAGCATTATATCAAACGAGAGCGAACCTTGCTCAACTCCGAAAAGCATTTGAGCAAGCACTAAATGCCCCGAACTTGAAACGGGAAGAAATTCACAAAGCCCTTGAATGATACCGAGTAATATTGCTATGAGTATTGACATAAAAATTTATTATCCTCCAGATAAAATTTGTTTAATGTTATTTTCAATAATTATATTTTATGATACAATATTAAATATAACAAGTATTTTTTTTAGGAGGGAACAGATTTGAGCAAAAAAGAGAAGAAAAAAGTCGATAAGAAGCATACAGAAGTAAAGTATGACTTCAAATATGAATTTTTTACGGTAGTAATCTTACTTGTAACGTGCCTCATTCAGGGGGCAGCCGTAAATATGTTCTATGTTCCGCATGGGTTCCTGTCAGGCGGTATAACGGGTATTGCTTTGTTCGTAAATTATTTGTCGAGCAACATTCCTATATCGCTCGTTATGATAGTACTCAATATACCGGTTGTTTTAATAGGCTTCAAGTTTATGCCAAAACGATTTATGATATATAGCATAATTGGAACGTTCGTCATAGCGTTTATGATAGAGATTACGAGCGGAATAAATTCTATATTGCCCGAAAATATGATTGTAAAAGATCCTATGGTTGCTGCAATTATAGGATCAGCAATAATCGGTGTTACTGCTGCGCCCATAGTTCAGAGGGGAATATCGCTTGGCGGTACTGATATTCTTGCAATAATTTTGAGTAAGAAGTATTCAATACCGATTGGCACATTCTGCATTATATTCAATATCGTTATTATGTCGATATTGATATTCTCATCAGGGCTTGAAGTTGCGCTTATGTCGATGATTGCAATGTTCATATGCAATACGGCGTTCAACTTTATGCTTCAGGCAATGAATCAGTCAAACTCGATATTTATTATATCCGATAAATACGAAGAAATTGCAGATTTGCTCATGAACGAAGTAAATCGTGGCGTTACATATATTGAAACAGAGGGCGCATATACAGGCACACATAGAAAGCTCATTTACTGCATTGTAAGAACTGCTGAAATTTCATCGGTAAAGGCAATAGTAAATTCTATTGACCCCCATGCACTCGTTACTATTTCAAGCGCAAACGAGGTTACAGGCAGAGGCTTCGGCTCGATTAACTAATTAAAAAATATTGGAGGTATAAATAAATGAATACAAAGGTAGATGCTTACATTAAAGAACACGAACAGGATATTATAAAGTCACTTCAAGACGTTATCCGCATTCCGAGCGTTAAGGGCGAACCCGCAGAAGGCGCACCGTTTGGCAAAGACGTTAAGAGGGCACTTACGCATACGCTCAATCTTTGCAAGGAAATGGGCTTTGAAACAACGGATATGGAAGGTTATATCGGCTGTGTAGATTTCGGAGAGGGTGAAGAAACACTCGGCATTATGTGCCACCTTGACGTTGTTCCTGAGGGCGATGTCAACGAATGGACTAATCCGCCGTATGCTGCTGATATAGTTGATGGAAATATGATTGGCAGAGGTACTCTTGACGATAAAGGACCTGCTATTGCAACAATATATGCGCTCAAAGCTATTAAAGAAGCTGGGCTTAAATTCAAGCGTAAGGTTAGAATATTATTGGGCTGTGATGAAGAAAGCGGCTGGGGCTGTATGGATTACTATAACGCACACGCAAAGATGCCCGAAATGGCATTCTCGCCCGATGCTGAATATCCCGTTGTTAATTCCGAAAAGGGTATTATGCAGCCTGTATTCAAGCATAACTTCGCTTCTAAGATAAAACTCCATGCAGGAACACGTGCTAACGTTGTTGCAGGCAAGGCTGTTGCATTCGTTCCGTTTGAAAATATTACTGTTAATGCTCGTGAAGGCTTTGATGTTGAAACGAAAGCTGTTGACGGCGGTACAGAAATTACTGTTAGAGGCCTTGATGCACACGCTTCAACTCCCGAACTTGGCAAAAACGCTTTGCAGGCTATGTTTGAGATTCTCGCAAAACTTCCGCTCGATGGCGAAGACAAGAAGGTTGTCGATATTATGCACGAAAACTTCAAGATGGAAATGCACGGCGAAAGCATAGGCCTTGATAAGGAAGACGAATCGGGCAGGCTCACACTCAACCTCGGCGTTATGGATTGGAACGAAAACGGTATTGATTCAATGTCGATTGATGTTAGACACCCCGTTGTTCTTTCGGGCGATGACGTTCTTAACACATTGAAAAACGTTCTTAAAGGATTTGAAGTAGTATCAGCGCACGTTCAGAACAGCCACTTCGTTCCTAAGGAAAGCGAACTCGTATCAAAACTCCTTGATGTTTATGCAAAGCGTGAAGGCGTTTATCGTGAACCGCTCGCTATCGGTGGCGGAACATACGCTCGCTGCATCGACAACGCTGTTGCATTCGGCTGCGAACGACCCGGCAGTGTAGTTCTTATTCATATGCCCAACGAGTTCATCCCGATTGAGGATTTGCTCTATGATACATATATGATAGCTGATGCTATTATCGCACTTGCGTGTGAAGAATAATAATAAAAGTTAGAAATTAGAAATGAGGAATGAGAAATTCAGCAAATTTTTCTACGGAAAGATGATTGTAATTAGTAATTCTAATTTCACATTTCTAATTTCGCATTTCTAATTTTATTTGGTGTTTATGGACAAAAAAGTTATATTATTGACAGGCGGTGGAAGTGCAGGCCATGTTACGCCTAATATGGCACTCATACCGCTTTTGCATGAAAAAGGATATGATATTCATTATGTTGGAACGCAAAGCGGCATAGAGCGTGAGCTTATTTCAGCATTTGATTATGTTACATATCATACTATAGAGGCAGGCAAGCTGAGGAGATATTTTTCGCTTAAAAACCTTTCAGACCCTGCACGTGTAATAAAGGGAATATCGCAGGCAAGGCGAATAATCAGGGATATAAAACCCGATGTCGTATTTTCAAAGGGCGGTTTCGTATCGGTTCCGGTCGTTATAGGCGCAAGGGGAAAATGCCCTATAATTGCGCACGAATCGGATTATACTCCGGGGCTTGCAAATAAGATTGCATCAAGGTATGCAACGAAAGTCCTTGTAACGTTTGAAGATACGCTCCGTTATGTGGGCGATAAAGGAACGCATACAGGCACACCTATCAGGCAATCGCTCTATGGCGGAAATCGTGAAAAGGGACTTAGTTTTTCAGGCTTTGATGGTAAAAAACCGATTATGCTTGTAATGGGCGGAAGCCTTGGCGCACAGAAAGTCAATGAATCAATCAGGAACCAGCTTGATACGCTTACAAAACGATTTGATATAATTCACATTTGCGGCAAGGGCAAAATGGAAGAACCGATTGTTAGAAACGGTTATCATCAGTATGAGTATATCAAGGAAGAACTTCCCGATATATTCGCTTGTACGGATATTATGGTTTCAAGGTCGGGCGCAAACTCCGTATTTGAAATTCTTGCGCTTGCAATTCCTGCGCTTTTGATACCGCTTTCACAGAACGCAAGCAGAGGCGACCAGGTTCTAAACGCAAGGTATTTTGAACGCAAGGGCTATTCACATATGCTTCTTCAGGAAGATATTACTGACGAAAAGCTAATTGAATCCATTAACGAAGTTTATGAAAACAGGGATAATCTCAAATCGGTTATGAAGAATGAAAAAACGGCTGATGGAACAGATAAAATTATAGAAATAATAGAGAGTTACTTATAATGATGACAAAACAGCAGGTATTGGAAATAATAGCAACGGATAACGGAGCGGAAAAGCTCTTGAAACAGGCGGACGAAGCATTTTCACCCGCCTTTGAGCTTTTATGTGAGGGCAACGGCAGCGTTTTAGGATTTATGGCAAGGGCTGTCAAGAAAAAGCAGTACAGGGATTTCGTAAACGAAAATATCGGTCAAACAAGGGAAATTCTATATGATTTGCTCAATTCCGATAAACCTAAGGTTCGTAAAAATATGGCAAGGCTTTTAGGCGCACTCGGCGTTCACGAAGATGATTCTGCGCTCATAAATGCGCTTGAATGCGAAACGCAAGCTTTTGTTATTCCATCAATTATCCTTGCACTTGGCGCACTTTCGACAATAAGGGCTTATCATGCGTTAAAATCATACGATATTCCCGAATGTGAGCAAAAGCATAAAAAGGAAATTGAGTCTGCGCTTGAAACAGCAATCTCTTCTATGACTCAGGTGGGCGTTCATACTTTCAAGGGCCTTGATAGGGAATATGAGGTTGTAGTAAGGGGCGCTGATTATCTTGCTCAATCGGTTGCCGAGGAATTAAAGGAACTCGGTTATAAACCGTACGGAGTGTTCTTTGATACGTGCCACGTTACAACAAATAATTTAGAGGGCATATATACTGCCCGTACTATGCGTGAAACGCTTTTGCCGTTGGCTATTGATGTTCCGTTCAAGCCCGAAGATATTGCAAGGGCTGCAAAGAAACATTTTTCAAGGATTTTGAAAGCTGTTCATACAGGCGAGGGACTTTTCGGCTACCGCATAGAAATAAAGGGCGAATGCGATAGAGGCACTTTTGCAAAGACTATTGCAAAGAGTTTAAACGATGGTTTTATCGTGAACAATACTTCATCATACGAGGCGGAGCTTAGAGTTGAACAACAGGAAAACGGGAACGCTAATGTTTTTGTAAGGCTTATTACCGTACCTGACGAAAGATTTTCGTATAGAAAAGGAACGGTTCCTGCATCAATGCTTCCGTCAACTGCTGCTGCAATTTTAAGGTATGCGAAACAGTATCTTAAAGAAGATGGCAGAGTGCTTGACCCATGCTGCGGCAGCGGAACGTTCTTGTTCGAGCGTGAAAAGTTTATGAAATGCCATGCTGTCGGTTGTGATATAAGCGATAAGGCAATAGCTATTGCAAGGGAAAATGCGCTTTGCGGAAAGTCAAAGGCGAAGTTCGTTGCAAACGATTTGTCAAGGTTCGTTGCCGATAGAAAGTTTGATGAGGTCATATCGAACTTACCGTTTGGAAATCGTGTAGGAACGCATAAGGACAACGAAAAACTCTATGAAACGTTGCTCAATAAACTTCCCGAATGGCTTACTGATAACGGAGTCGCTATTCTCTATACTATGGAGTTTACACTCTTGAAAAGGCTTGTTCGTGAAAACAAACGCTTGAAGCTCGTTTCTCAGGCAAAAACAGGTGCTGGCGGACTTATGCCGGGAATTTTTATAATTAAGATTAACGCTTAATTAAATAAGAAATTAGAAGGTTTCAGATTTATGAATGCAGTAATATTATCCTGCTCATCGCTTACTGATTATGTAAACGCTGCGCAGGAAAAACTCAATACAAATTATCCTGTTATATATCTTGATAGGAGTTTTCATCGTGATCCACGACTTATGCGTGGTGAAATTATAAAAGCGCTTGGCTCGATTGACGAAAACATAGACACGGTGCTTGTTTCTATGGGCTATTGCGGTGGCTCGTGGGAGGATGTAAAGTGCGATAAGCGAATAGTTCTGCCTCGTGTGGATGATTGCTGCACACTGCTCCTTACAACAGATGATAATAAGGTGAGCGATAGAAAAAGTGTAGGGCATTATTATATAAAGGAAAAACAGCCTGAAAGCGTTTTGTTATCGACTATTTTTAAAGCTTATACGAAGGATATGGACGAAGCAAAGCGTGAAAGCATATATAAATATTGGTCGGGACTTTATAAGGATATTGATGTTATTGATACAGGTCTTAACGATTGCAGAAGCGAGAGCTACCGCAGTATTGTTGAAAAAGACAGGAAGTTTTTCGGCTCGAATATAAATTATGTTAAGGGCAGCAATATCATTCTTGAAAAATTGATTTCGGGCAAGTGGGACGAACAGTTCATCGTTATAGAGTCGGGGACTGTAAAAAATTATTTATGATAGACGAAAGGTAAATGAAGATGTCGATTCTTAATGCGATAAAGAGCCTTTATCCCTATAAGCCGGGAGGGTTTGAAAATATAGTATTCAGATACGTAGACGAATTTATGGGTGTAGGCTCAGAGGATATGGATAGGATAATTGTACCTATTATAGAGAGTATGAGGAATTATAAAAAAAGCTCGTTCACCATATCGGGGCTTGAATTTTATGTATCGTATAGGATTTTGAGGGTAATTAAGAATAATGAAGAATACGCACTTGAAATTATAAGTGACACTAACGCATACAGAAAAGCTATGCCTTATAACGATGTTATAAGGGAACTTCATAATTTGTTATTGCTCAAAAATGACCCTGACCTTGATTCGTGGGATAGTGACATTAACGGAATATTCCTTGAAATCAGCGAGGAAAACAGCATAGTTCCCGACGATAAAACAGATGTTATAACTGTAAAAAAGCATATAACGAATAACAAGACAAATTATGAAATTCAATCGCTTTTACTCGATAATCAGGCATTCAAGGCAAACGAGGAATTAATCAAAAACAATAAAAACAATATAAATAGTCCCGAAAAGAAGAATTATTCAAATCTGCTTGAGCTGCTGTCGGTTCGTTCGCCAAAGCCGCTTAAGAGCTTTGATGGGGTAAGTTTTAGGTTCGATTTTATGCGTCTCACGCCTGATGAGGAAAGATATTTCAAGGATATTGTTCCAATACTCGGCTTTCTTCGCAAAAAAGATTTTGAGTTTGCTTCGTTTAAGCTTAATTTTGAATTGCGTCCGGACAGAATAGGGTCTATCCAAACAGCGCAAGAAGATGGCGGAAGATATGTTGTTGAAATTGCAGTTATTCATGGCGATGATTCAAAGCGCTATTTCAGAACATATTGCGATAACCTCGATGAGGTGACAATACTTATGAGCTCGGTTATTGTTTTTTCGGGAAAACCTGATATTTCAAACTGGGAAGATATAACTCAGGAGGTCGAGCAAGACCAAGGCGAAACAGATAATGATGTTCAAGGCACTTTTACAACGTTTGAAATTATGTTTGACGATAGCTCATATACTATAACGCAGAAGATTTTTGAACGCAAAAAAACAGAGGAAGCTGAAACAAATAGTAAGGAACTGTTGGAATGAAAAAATACATAAAAATTGCTTTGTGGATAACGATTTTTTTCACTATATTTGTTCTGTGTTACAGGCTCGTAATCAGGGAAAGACTAACTGTTTATTTGCCATCAGGTAACCTTACGGAGGAAAATATCGTTGTTGAATTAGATGGAGATTCCGTGTCGCTCCAAAAAACTGTTATAAAAAATGGTTATGTTGCGCTCTTTATCCATGGCGAACACGAGGGCGAAACAGAAATAAGAGTATCAAATAAAAATAATTCCGGTATGTATATGAACAGGTTCGTTACAGTAAGCAATATATGGGGAATTACTGACGATAACGGAAACTTTGCCGGCTATAAGGTAATAGGCATTTGTAATGCTGTTTATTGTATCGGATTGTTCATAGTAATCTTTGTAGCATACAAACATTCAGTGAAAAATAAATTTTTTTCATATGAAACCGTTTTTGCAAATGGCTTTGTGTTGCTCTCGCTTATTACGGCAGGCATTAGCGCAATGAATGCCTATCGCTTTATCGCAGAACCTCAATATATGAATATGAATACGATGACGTCAATGTTTTCAACTATATTATATAACGTTATGCAGTTTACATCACCTATGATAATTTTGTTTGCAGTTGCGCTGTTTTTATCAAATGTAGTTCTGCTTACAAAGGAAAAGCTAAGACCTGCTAATATCTGTGCAATTATTTTGAGCATTTTGATGATTGGCGGATTGTATTTCGCATATAGGGTCAAGTATTATGCGGATAAAAGTGAGTACGGAATAGTTCTTTATAATATGTACTGCACGATTTATGTTTATCTTGAATGTATGCTCTTTGGTATGATAAACTGTTCGCTTATTGCTGCGAAGCATAAATGCAGTTACGATAAGGATTTCGTTGTAATTTTAGGCTGTAGAATACGAAAAGACGGTTCGCTTACGCCTCTTCTCAAGGGCAGGGCTGATAAAGCGATTGATTTTGTTAAAAAACAGGCTGAAAACGGCAAGCAGGCAAAGCTTATTTGCTCAGGCGGTCAGGGAAATGATGAGGTTATGTCCGAGGGCGAAGCTATAAAGCGTTATGCGCTTGAACAGGAAATTGACGAGGAACATATCATAGTTGAGGATAAGTCGAAAAATACGCTTGAAAATATGAAGTTTTCAAAGGCGATTGCAGAGAAAATCGTTGACGAACCTACTATGGCGTTCTCAACCACAGGCTACCACGTTTTCAGAAGCGGAGTTACTGCCGTAAATTCGGGCATCGAAAATATAGAGGGTATGGGAAGCAAAACAAAATGGTATTTCGGCCCTAACGCTTTCGTGCGTGAGTTTGTTGGGCTTATAAATTCGGGCAAAAAGCTTGAAATTATCGTGCTCGCTCTTATGATAGTTACTTTTACTGCTTTTGCTGTTATTTTCTAATAAAATTATACTTTAAGTGGTTGAACATTGGATGTGTTCAATCACTTTTTTTATAAATCAGAATATTATAAATTATAAGTTTATAATAAATTGCAAAAATGTATTGACATTCACAAAAAAAGTATTAGAATATTATATATAAAGGTGCTCAGAAACGCAGGATAATTTGAAAAATAGTAAACGATTATAATTTTATGTAATAACATGGAGGTAGATAATATGTTCAAAAAATTTGTTTGTATGTGCATTTCGTTGTGCACATTGCTTACAGGCTGCGCTGTTTCAAACAATAGCGGAGTCGTCCAGACAGGAATGCCAAAGGAAACAGTAATTTCTGAATTGCCCCTTGAGACCCCTGAACTTGAATATGAATATGTATATTATCCTGAGGATATGGTAGGCACAGGCTATCAAGATACCGTTAATGAAAGAATTACTGCTGCTCATGAAATATTTGGAGAATACGGCTTTGAAGGTCATAAAGACGATAAATGTTTGTTTGCGGTAAAAATAGATTTTCCCGGTTTTTATCCCCTAAATGAGGAAACATATACATTTGATGAATATGGTGGAAAAACGCTCAAACAGCTTTTACAAGCACCGATTTTTGAAGAATTTAATAACGCATATAGCGACTATTTAAGTAAATTTGAACGTGTTGAAAATGAATTTCCCAAAGGAGCAATTGAGGAGCTGGAACAATATAATGCGGTAGACCCTGAATCATTCGGAAAATTCCACGAGGATTTCTTCAATGGAGAATATGGTGATTATATATGCTATTTCTTCACTAAATGGTATGTCGATGCGGGCGGAGAAAAAGCAAACGAATATTACGATGCCGCAAGAACATATTGCACTGCAAAGCAACTGTTTTTAGATAGATATAGAGCATTATTTAATGAACAGCAAGAAAAGGAAATTGAACGCATGAAAACAGAATTAGGTGTAATGGAAATGCGGATTTCTGGTTGGAGTTTAGTAGGCTATATGTCTGAAAAACAGATTAGAAGCCTTACAGCGCTCGAAGGCACAGATTATGAATATAGAATCTTTTTCATTAAAGAAAGCGAACGTTATGAACGCATATATTATCCTGAGGATATGGTAGGCACAGGCTATCAAGATACCGTTAATGAAAGAATTACTGCTGCTGCTGAAATATTTGGAGAATACGGCTTTGAAGGTCACAAAGGCGATATATACTTGTTTGCGGTAAAAATAGATTTTCCTGGTTTTTATCCCCTAAATGAGGAAACATATACATTTGATGAATATGGTGGAAAAACGCTTCAAGAACTTTTAAATGCACCAATTTTTGAAGAATTTAATAACGCTTTTGTTGATTATGTAAAAACGTTTAATCCTGCTGGAGCGGAATTCCCTGAAAAAGCTAAAAAAGAGTTGGAGCAATATGATGCGGTAGATCCTGAATCATTCGGAAAATTTCATGATGAGTTCTTTTATAGCGATTATGGTGATTATGTACGCTATTTCTTCACTAAATGGTGCGGCGAAGTGGGCGAAGAAAAAGCAAACGAATATTACGAGGCTGCAAGAACATATTGCGATGCGAAGCAATTGTTTTTAGATGAATACAAAAAATTGTTTATTGAACAGAAAGAAAAAGAAGCAGAACGCTTTGAAAAAGAATTCGGTGTGCCGAAAATGAAAATTGCAAGAGCCGGTTGGTATTTAGTAGGCTTTATGTCCGAAAAGCAGATTAGAAGCCTTACAGCGCTCGAAGGCACAGATTATGAATATAGAATCTTTTTCCTTAAAGAAAGCGAATATAATAAATTAACAAGCGATTTATAAGCAGCAAGCCCATGCGTTACCGCATGGGCTTAAATCATCTAAATTTCAAAGCTCCCTTTTATTCATAATTGATGATGTTATAACGGCTGATATTGCGATAAGAATCATTCCTAACAAATAAAGAATTATTGCCATCGTTGTGCGTGATGTGCTTTCAATAAAGTTATTTATAATTTCTGCAAAATCTATTCCGACTACAAGTATTAAAAATGCAATTATTAAGCAAAGCCCAAACATAATTATTAAAGTTGCAGGTCCTTCTTTTTCTACACCGAAAATAAAATCTATAAAATACAACACTGCAAAGCTAAAGCAGGCTGTTAAGAAAAATATGCTTGTCGCATATGCAGGCGTTAAGCCTTCTGAAATAAAAGTATCTATTACAAGAACGATTTTATCCAATCCCGGAATAAGGTGCGAATAAAGACCAAGTGCCACCGATATAGACCCAATAGCAATTCCTATAAGGGCTGCTACTAAACACAAAATAAACGCTTCGGCAAATCTTGCATAAACTACTTGTTTCCTTGAAACGGGAAGTATCCCGTATAGCCTATTATAACCGTTTTTCTCAGCTGTAATGGACATTGGCGACATAAACCCCATAGCCAGAAACGGCATACTTGCCGCAGCGTGGGGAACTAAAACTATGCTAATTGTAGTTACAAGTATTATGCCAACGATAAATGCAGGGAGCGATTTATTTTTTATTGAAATAAAATCAAGATGCATAAGGTTAAATAATGTTTTCATCGCTTTTCTCCTTTCCTTGCGATAAGCACAAGCATTTCATCAAGGCTTGCCTTTTCATATACGAAATTGCCCGACTTGATAGGAATATCTTTTTGTCGTATCAGCGCATCACAATGCGTTTCGTGACGAACTATATTCAATGATTTTTGAGCTATTTCATCTGTAATTTCATTATTCCCTAAACGCAATATAACAAAATCGTTCATAAGCTCGTCTTTCGTGCCCGTATACCACACTTTCCCGGAATCAAGAACCGTTACATAATCAGCAATTCTTTCAACATCCTGCGTTATGTGCGTTGAGAATAATACGGAATGGTTTTCATCACTTACATAATCGAGCAGTATTTCAAGCAGTTCATCACGCGCAACAGGGTCAAGTCCGCTTGTCGGTTCATCTAAAATTATGAGTTCTGCGTCATGCGAAAGGGCTATCGCTGCCATAAATTTCATCTTCATACCCTTTGAAAACTCGCTTATAGGCTTGTTTGTCGGGAGCGAAAATTTCGTCAAATAACTATAAAATTTTGCTGTGTCCCACGAATCGTAAAATGGCTTTAATTGTCGCTCTATATCGCCTGCTTTGAGGTGAAGCGCAAAATATGTGCTGTCAAATACAACGCCTATCTTTTGGCTTATCTTGTTTGCATCACGAACGCTGTCAAGCCCTGATACCGTTATAGTTCCACTGTCTATAAATGCCATATTGAGAATTGTGCGTATAGTCGTAGTCTTGCCCGAACCATTTTGTCCTATAAAACCCATTATATAGCCTCGTGGCAGAGAAAAGCTCACATTATCGAGCTTGAAAGAATCATAACTCTTGCATAAGTCTTTGATTTCAAGAATGTTGTTCATTTAATATCCTCCTTAAAAATTCAATGATTTCTTCATCGGATAAGCCTGCATTGTGACCGCTTTCTATTGCTTGATAAAACGATTGCTCCATATCCGATAACATACGCTCACGTAGCAGTTCGTTATTTCTCCTTGCAACAAAATAACCCTTGCCCGTTACTGATGTTAAGTACCCCTGTTCAACCAGATCGTTATATGCCCTCGTCGTCGTTATAACGCTTATTCGCAAATCCTTTGCAAGCATTCTTATTGACGGAAGCTGTTCACCCTCAGGGATTTCTCCGTTCATTATGCCGCTTTTTAGCTGTTCCTCAATCTGCTCATATATAGGCATATCCGAACTGTTCCGCAAAATTATTTTCATGCACTCAACCCCTTCTGTACATACTGTACATATATGAATATATACAGTATACCATAGTTATTTATTATGTCAAGCGTTTAAAGAAAATATACTTAAAAAATATTAAGTATATAAAAAATAGAGGTTAAGTATAAAAAATATTGATTATGAATATAATAAATGTTAGAATCATATTGGAGGTGTTAGTATGAGTTTCCCCGAAAATAAAAAGCAGGAGATAATTTTATATCTA
>CADBRR010000026.1 GCA_902797145.1 uncultured Eubacteriales bacterium
ATAACAACATTTTAATGTTTTGACATAGCTACATGGAACAAAACAGTTCTAATTACGAAAAAGATACCGATAATCAACGCAACAACGCCAATAATTACCGGGAGATACGTTGTAAAAGTGCTTGCTGATATTATATCGTTAGGATTTTCGGGATTATACTTAATATCAATTTCTTTTCCCTCAGTATAACCTGGTGCATATTCGCCAAGCTCTGCGTTATACGTTTTGCCATCAACAGTAAATTCAACAAAAACTCTATATTCATATTCAGTAGTTTCATTTACAGTGTCATAATGTGAACTTTCATCAACTCTTGTTATAGTAGCTTTTGCCGCTGTATATGCGTTAAGCTTGCCAACGCTGTTTATGCCAACAAGCAAAAATATAATGCCGAATACAAGGCAGAACAAAGGCGCTATATAAAGTTTAACAATGTTTGATGTTACGTTTCCCATAGGATACCTCCCAAAACTCATTTTTATCAATGATAACAAAAAACCTTGCATTTGTCAACTTTTAATCTTAACACATACAATCGAAAATTAATATGGTTATGTAATATAATCATAGATACCTTATGTTTATAATATACATACCTCGTGATAATATTAAATGAGGCTGATTGACTAAAATATTCAATTATGTAGACGCAACTGCGTAAAATGTAAATCAATGCTCCCTAAATAGGAAGAAAAAATATTGCTGTAAAAAAGCAAACATCATAATGATAGAGCAAAAGCACAATAAAAAGGCATCAGTATTTTTCAAGCATAAGCTTAATTTCAGAAATCTTTTTTTGTATCGAATCGAGTGCAATAATGATATCCTCATTCGTCATAACCGATAAATCGCATCTACCGAGAAGATAATCAATGCTAACTCCAAAGAAATCCGCCAAACGAGTGAGCGCAAAACTGTCAGGGTTTGTTTTCTCGTTTTCGTAATTTGAAAGTGTTTTCTGATCAATTCCCGTTGCCTTTGAAACATCTATCTGCCGCAGTCCACGCATTTCTCTTAAATGCCGTATTCTGTTCATATAAAATAGCTCCTTCTTTAGAATTATACTATATTTTTGATTAAAAAGCTTGACATACTAATATTTTCCGTTTAAAATATTTTTATACTAACATTATGTATATGAATAGTGAATACCACTAACTTTTTTATATTGCGCATTAATTTAATAATTTTAGATCTTGAAGTTACATCAAGGTCTTTTTGGGGTTGCAGTTTTACCTGCAACCTTTTATTGATTTGAAATAAATTTCTTTTCGTTTTCGTAAAGGTAGAAATTCCTAACGAGTATGCTTGACATATCATCCTTGCCCATTACTCCGCAGCGGATGAAGAAATTGTAAAGTTCGCTGTCCTCTGTCAAAAATTCGTTCCTTATATATAATCCCAGCCCGAAATGGCATTGAGATATATTACGGTAATCCATGTCTGAAAACTTTACCAATTCATCATGCGGAATATTCTGTTCTAATTGCTTGAACAATTTTTCAAAATACTGATTAAAAAACATATATAACCTCCAAAATACATTTATGTAGCGTATTTTAACGCAAAATATATGCTAATGTCAAGTAAATTACTGTTTATTGATGTAAAGGCAGATTTATTTTATGAAAAAGATTCAATTTTTTGGGAACAAGAACATAATATCAGACAATGTTCGTGTTATGCGTGTAAAAGCAAAGCTTTCGCAGGGTGAGCTTGCGGCGAAGATGCAGACGATGGGCGTCAATATTGACCAGCAGGGAATAAGCAGGATTGAGAACAATGAGCGTTTCGTATGCGACTATGAGCTTATGTGCTTGTGTAAGATTTTTGAAATTACGGCGGACGAAATGTTATCTGATATTTAATCCGTATCGGAACATTATTTTTTATTTTTTGTACAACTGCGTGCATTCTATTGTAATATTTTTTATGTTCCAAAAACGAGTAAAGCCCTTGAAAATAAACATTTTTTCATATGCTTTGTTTTATAGCAAAGATTTATTTATTATAAATTAGCAATAATTTTTAAAAAATATTGCTTAAAAAATACTAATGTGATATACTTATAAAATCGGAGGTGGTATGGTATGATATACGATACAAAAACGAGTCTGCAAAAGAAATTGGCAATAGGCTATAGGATAAGGGATTTGCGTGAGGCGAATTCAATTTCACAGCTTGATTATTCCGAAATGCTTGGTTTGCAGCCACAATCCGTGTCGAAATGGGAGCGTGGATTAACAATGCCGCCGGTCGAGGATTTGCAGGTAATAGCGGAAACGCTCGGCGTTGATGCAGAGGATTTGTTTGATACTTCACCTGCATTGATTTCTAAAAGCACAAGGCGAACAATGGACGAGGTGCAAGCTTTTGTTGAGATAGATGCACCGTATGCAAAGTCGGTTGCGCAAAAGGCACTCCAAAAGTCGCCTGACGATGTATATTTGCTGTGCTGCCTTATGCGTTCATGTGCGGAGCTTGGTGAGCTTGATGAAACAATAAAGCTTGGAAAGCGCATATTGTCACTACCCCATGATGATAATATCATGGCGCATATACATTACTCTACAGGCATAGCATATGCAAAGAATGAGCAGTATTTCAATGCACGCACGGAATTTGTAAAGCTGCCGCCCATTACCATGACGCAAAAACTGTTGATAGCGAATTTTGTAGATAATGAAACGGGGCATATCGCTGCGAAAGAGGAGCTTGTATTGCAGGCTGAAACAGCGCTTAAAATGCTGATAAAGACAATAGCTTTCCATAAAAAGAAAGGTAATGAAAAGAAATTGAATCTCTACCGTGACGAGTTATCAAAATACTTCAACATAGTTGGCAAGTACAAAACTGCATCGGGTAAATCGATTTATGAATTGTATGCGCATAAGGTTAGGGAGCTTTTGTCAGATGATGAAGAGGGCAAACAATCACCCACTCACTCAAAAAAATATAATAATAAAACGATTTACGAAGAAGATACCGACCAAGGACTCCAATAAGAATATGAAACGATATAACCTTGAACAAGAACGAGTCGAACGAATGAACAGGTTCGGCACAAGGCTCAGAACAGTGCGGGAGAGCATGAATCTTACGCAGGA
Source organism: uncultured Eubacteriales bacterium (assembly GCA_902797145.1). GTDB lineage: Bacteria > Bacillota > Clostridia > Christensenellales > CAG-138 > RUG14239. The sequence continues at coordinate 3,108 of CADBRR010000026.1, forward strand.
AATGTTCGGTGCAAAGCTATGTAAATATCCTACCCTCGTATCAAAATGGGAAAACGGTATACTTATGCCCGATGCGGAGGATATACCCGACATTGCAAGGGCGCTAAATGTCAGCATTCAAACATTGTTTAGCGATGAAAAGGCAAACGCATTGAGTAAAGCTGCACGCATAGCAGCCAATGCAAGCATTTTTAGATATATTGATATGGATAAGTCGGAACAAATATTGCTTGAAGGGCTTGAAATTTATCCCGACAGCTATATACTTTTAGAAAGGCTTGCAGATATTTACGCAAACAAAGGCGATGTTGAAAAAACAAGGGATTATTTAAATTACCTTGCAGCCGCTGCACCGTATGGGGAGGACAGCTTTTTATCGGCAAAATTGCTCGGCATTGCGTATGCAAAATCAAATAAACCGCTCAAAGCATACAGTCAATTTTTAAGCTATACAAGCATAAACCGTACTCGGACGCAGATATTTGCGGAGTATCTTGGCGATTGTGGAGCAACGGAGTATTTTGATAAAGCCTTTGAACAAGCTCTTTTAAACCTCTACAAGCTATTGATTATATGCAATTATGCTGCAATTGATGAAAACAACGCCCGTATGGAAAAAAATACGGAGGCTGATGCACAAGCGCTGTATGAACTGTTTTCAGACAAACCGCTTGTAAATTCGGGCACAACATACAAGGATATGTTCGCATATTTAAAAACCGAAACCGATGAGATAAAAAAGCTGCCAAAGCCGCCGATTATAAACGATTACAGCCATTTAAACATCGGCAATAGTCAGGAAAGGAAGGATGCGTTTTCAAGAAGGCTTGTAATTTTCCGTAAAAATAAGAAATATCTTCAGGATACATTCGGTGCGGCGCTCGGCGTTTATCCGCAAACGGTAACAAAATGGGAAAACGGCATTACAATGCCGGCTACTGAATTATTGCCTCGAATAGCATATCTTCTCAGGCTGGATATACAACAGTTGTATTCGGACAAAGCAGCGCAGGAAGCTGTTGAAGCAACGGAAATAAGAAAAGATGCATATCAGTACTTTTTTACCGAACCCGATAAATTTTTACAGATATGCAATGACGCATTTAAAAAGTACCCATATAATCCTGGAATTATTTCGTCATTATGTGACAGATATTCTTTTAACGGCGATATTGAAAACACGCTAAAGTTTTATGAATATATCAGGCGTATCCCTGCGGTGCGGAAACAATTCATAAGGTATTCATCTTTAGCAAATGCTTATTATGTAAACGGTCGCTATATGAAAGCGTTCTGCTATGCAAAGCGCAGACCGGATATACCATTTACAAAGACAACGCTAATCGGTGAATATTGTGATGAGCGAATTTCGGGAATTGCAGGCGGCATTGCAATATATTCTCACTTCAGCTTACTTTATGTGTTAGCTAAGTCTTCAGCGGAGGAAGGCAACAAGAAGATGGCGCTGCGTGCATATAAGGACCTATGCAGCTTAATAGATATATTTGGCAATGATTGGCTTTTAAATTATCGTATTCAGGATTTAGAAAAGCTAAAAACAATAATGGAGGGATTATTAAATTAAAATGATATATATAAATGAAAGGTATGTCCTCCAACTGTTTGGTGACGGTGCATATCTGTTTGATACCCTGAACGATTACAGCTCAATAAAGCTTAACGGGACGGAAACGGAAATATTAAGGCGAATAAATTCCCTGCACGATGTTGAAAGCGTATGGGCAGCAATAAAAAGCGATTACAATATTCAAGATGATTCATCAAGGGCGCATGAAGTTTTCAACAATTATATTTCAAGGCTTGAATCACAGGGAATAATCGTATATAATGATTGTAAAACGGTCGGCAGCAGCATACCTATAATGGGTACGCAGGGAAAATGTTACCCGATAAAGGCAACAATCGAGCTTACAAACAAGTGCAATTTCAGGTGTACGCATTGCTATAAGGAAGCGGAGGCAAGGAACAACACGTTTATAGATACTGCGTTGCTTTTAAAAATACTCGATGATTTTAACGGCAACGTAAGGAAAATAGGGTTTACGGGCGGCGAGGCAACGCTGCACCCCGACTTTGAAAAGATAGTAAAAGAAGCAGGGAAAAATAAGCAGTACGAGCTTATGCTGCTTACAAACGGTTCAAACATCGTTGATTTAAGCGACGAAACGCTCGGATATATAGACTCTATACAGATTTCGCTTTACGGAATAAATAAAGATGAATATGCCCACTATGCAAGGTCGTGCGAATTTGATAGGGTAATTGCGGGCATAAAGCGTATAGCAGGCATTGAAAGGCTGGCGGACAAGGCATATATAGCGCTTATTTTGAGGCAGGATAATTGCAGGCGGATTGATGAATATATATCGTTTATCAGGTCGCTCGGAATACGCAATATTAACCTTGGCATAACGCAAAGCCTTGGCAGGAACGATACAGCTTGTTCCGAATGGACATTGTCCCTTGACGAGATAAGCGAGTTTGAGGATATACTAAAGCCGCTTTATGAAAAGTATAATGATATGAACTTTTTCGGTTTTAGCAAAACAAAGCGGTATAAGCCCATTATAAATGAGCCTGACGGGGAACATTATACGCACTTTGATTGCGATGCAGGTGTACATAACATTGATATTACGGAAAACGGCAATGTAAAGCCCTGCGTGTCGCTTCCGTCAGAGTTTTTTGAAAAATACAGCTATAAACAATACCACGATATAATCGAGGCGGGACATACGGCTGATTTTTGCAACTGTATATGTTGCTTGGAAAACGATTTGCTGCAAAAGGGACAGTCCGTAAAGGACAAATATCCCGAATGCTTCAAATAAAAAAATATTATGTAAAGGAGATTTGAATTATGAGGAACGAGGAACTTTTTGTTATGGAGCTTGAAAGCGCATCGCTTGAGCTTATACCAACAAGATGTGAAGGTGGCGGTTGTTTTGCAGGTACATTCAAAAGCGTTGGCGCATAATCAAAAACAAGCCAGAATCCACCACATAACGCATATAAAAATGCGTTTTCAATCAGCAAAATGGCGAAGTTGATTTTTTAAAATAAAATTTTTTTACTTTTTTAAAAATTTATATTGAAATATGTAAAAATATGGTATATAATGTATTTATTGAAAAAAGCTTGAATGGTAATGAGCGTTACCACAAAAAGCTAAACTTCGTCTAAACTTTTGGGATTTTGGGTTTACGACGCAAGTTGTAGGGAGCAGGTTTTTCCGTAAGGGGTTTCTTTTAGCCTGCTTCCTATTTTTTATAAAAATAAATTATACATATGTAAAAGAATTATGGCGATTTTGGTGTTTTTTGAGTGATTTTGAAATCGGCATATAAAAAAGTCCTAATTAAAAGGATATGAAAAGTTAATGTTTTATTTTAGTATATCAGTAATGAAAGCAAGGAAAATGGGCGGTTTTGAACCGCCCATAGTTGTATTAGTTAGTAGTTATTAGTTTCTTGTTGAATCAACCTTAATTTCGCCTGAAACGATTTTAGCTTTGAGTGCTTCTACTTCAGCCTTGAGTTCAGATGAAACCTGCTGAGTCATAGTATCATCACCATAAACTGCATCAATGAAGCCTGTAGCTGTATCTGCGATAACAACCTTGCCGCCATCGAATGTACCGTTCTTGATGTATTCTTCTACAACCTTATAGATTGAAAGGCCAACGTTCTTACGCATTGAAGCGATAATAACTTCGGGGTTGATGTACTTCTGATCCGCGTCAACGCCGATAGCATACTTTGACTGTTCCTGAGCAGCTTCAAATACGCCTTCGCCTGCTTTGCCGGCAATCTGGAATACGATGTCACAGCCCTTGCCGTAAAGTGTGAGTGCAGCTTCCTTGCCCTTTGCAGGATCGTCATATGTGTCGATGTAGATGTGTTCACACTGAACGTTTTCGTTAGCATACTTTGCGCCCTGTTCGTAACCTACGATGAAGTCATTGATTGTTTCGCTGTCTTCGCCGCCAACTGCGCCAACCTTGCCTGTTGTGCTCATCTTACCTGCGATATAACCTACGAGGAATGAGCCTTCATTCTGTGCATAAACGATTGATTCAACGTTTGCTATTCCGTCAAGTCCGTTATCAACGAAAATGTACTTAACGTTGGGCATTGTAGGAGCAACTTCTGTAATAGCGTCCCAGAATTCCCAGCCAACGGGAACTACGATGTCAGATGTTTCTGAAGCAGCGATGAGCTGTTCCTTATACATTGTTGCATCCTGCTTGCATTCGATAACCTTGCCTTCAACGCCGTAATCATTGATAAGGTCCTGCAAGCCTTCGTTTGCTGAATCGAAGAATGAACGGTCGCCAAGTCCGCCGGCAACAACAACTGTTACCTTAACCTTCTTATCAGTATCGGGTGTGTTTGTTTCAGCAACCTCTGCTGTCTTTGCAGGTTCTGCTGATTTAGCAGGTTCTGCCGATTTTCCGGGATTGTTCTGTGTGCCTGAGCAGCCAACAAATGCGATAGCCATCATCATGCAAGCAAGAACGATTGAAAGAATTTTCTTCATTTTATTGCCTCCGTTAAATTTAACCGAATTTCGATAGAAACTCGAATATTTCAAACGATAATATTATATCATAACAAATAATTTATGCAAGCATATTTTTATATTTTTAATATTTTCAAAGTGAATTTTAAAAAATTGCTGAAATTTAATATATTTTCGCATTTTCTATTGACTTGCAACGTATATTTTATATATAATAAATATCTAATGCTAATTAATTTCAGGAGTAATACTCACTTAATTTCAGGAGGAGATTTTAAAGTGCATAATATAGTAATCGCCCTCGGCGGCAACGCACTTCAGGAAGCGGGCAAGCCTGCTACTGCCCAAGCGCAGCTTCAGGTTGTTGAAAAGACATCCGAATATATTGCAGATATAATTGAAAAGGGTTATACTGTAACTCTTGCACATGGTAACGGTCCCCAGGTTGGCAGAATAGTTCTTCAAAACGAATGCGCAAGCAATATAACACCTGCAATGCCATTTGATGTTTGTGGCGCTATGAGTCAGGGTATGATTGGTTATCATATGCAGCAGGGGCTTTCCAAGGTCCTCAAAGCAAGGAATATCGACAAACAGGTCGTTACTTGCGTAACACAGGTAGTCGTTGATAAGGACGATCCCAAGTTTAAAAACCCAAGCAAGCCCATAGGTCCTTTCTATACAAAGGATGAAGCTGAAAAAATAGCTCAGGAAAAGGGTTATACTATGAAAGAAGACGCAGGCAGAGGTTATAGAAGAGTTGTTGCATCTCCCCTGCCCGTTGAAATAGTTGAGCTTGACGCTGTTAAGTGCCTTATCAAAAACGGATTTATAGCAATTACAGTTGGTGGCGGCGGAATACCGGTTGTAAAGAATGCTGACGGCTCGCTTACAGGCGTTGCTGCTGTTATAGATAAGGATTTGGCTTCAGAAAAGCTCGCAGAAGATACTGATGCTGATGCACTCGTAATTTTGACTGCTGTTGAACAGGTTTATATAAACTTCGGCAAGCCCGAACAAAAGGCACTTGAAACAATAACGGTTGACGAAGCTAATGAGTATATCAAGCAAGGTCATTTCGCACCCGGCTCCATGCTCCCCAAAATCGAAGCTGCCGTTAAGTTCGCACAGAGCAAGGCTGGTAGAAAAGCTATTATAACATCGCTTGACAAGGCTGTTGAAGCGCTCGAAGGCAAGGCTGGCACAACAATAATTAAATAATCATTATAAAATAATTATCCCCCACAATTTTATTTGCGGGGGATTGAGTTTATATTATCTTATTTCATGTTCAATTATCCATTTCAACAATGTATCGTAATCAATTTCACCACTTGCTACACCTAATCCAATCTTAATTACATCTTCATCAGCATACATTATTCTAATTCCGTTCGTTTCAAGAAATGTAAGCATAACATACATTCCAATTCTTTTATTTCCGTCAACAAAAGCATGGTTTGTTATAAGAGAATATCCTAATCTTGCCGCTTTTTCTTCTTTTGTTGGGTAGAACTGTATATCTCCGAATCCTGAAAACGCATTTTCTAGCGCGCTTTCAAGCAAACCTCATCACGCACCCCTATACTGCCACCTGTTTCTTGTGCAATCAATTTATGTAGCAACAATACCTTTTCTTTTGAAAATTTAATCATTTTGCCAACTCCTCGAATGCTTTTTTATGTTGTTTCAATATGCGTGCCGCAACAAAATCTATTTTTTCATCGTCTGTCATTTCAATAATCGGTGAAGACTCAATATCAACGAGCATATACTTCGGCTCGTTATTTTCATAAATCACAATTTTACCGTTTTTTTCGGCTAACTTTGCAGCAGATATAAAGTCGTTTTTCACTTGTTCAACCGTCAAATTGTTATTATCCATTTTACCCTCCTAAAATTCTGATTATTAAAAATATTATTGAAGTTTAAAATACCTCGTTATATCTTCGGGACTTTTTGCAATAAATTCGGGATTAAGCGATTCAAGCTCGCCTTGCGGTGCAAACCCATATGATACGCCAACAGGTCTTACAGCGCATTGTCTTGCGCCCTCAATATCGAAAATTCTGTCGCCTACGAGCCACGTTTCATTTTTTCTTTCATCATCGGTTACGCCGAGCCTTTTCAAAGCCTTTTCGACAACATCACGCTTCGTTGCGCACGTTCCATCAGCGTTTCCGCCCGAAATCGTATCAAAAAGCGATGCTATTTTATGATATTCAAGAATCATAATAGAATGCGGTTCGTTTTTCGATGTCGTAATTGCGATTTTGTAACCTAAATTTTTAACGGAACGGAGCATATCTTCAACACCGCCATAGAGTTTTGTTTCATATATGCCCTTGACAGCATATCTATCACGATAATATTGCGTTGCAAGCATGGCATCTTGTTCGCTAAATCCATAGAATTTCATAAAAGAATCTACGAGCGGCGGACCGATAAACGGATAAAGCTCCTTTAAATCGTTTACCGAAATGCCGAACTTTTCAAGCGCATATTGTGCCGATCTCGTTATGCTCTCTGCTGAATCTATAATCGTTCCATCTAAATCGAATAATATAGTTTTCATTCGTTTTTCCCTTTCCTTTATATATAACAATTTTACTACAAATGAGCGGATTATTCAATACCGTATAATTTCACGGATATCCACAAGGTAATCAAAAAATCCCAAAATTTGTGAACTTATTTGAGCAATGCCATTTTGCCTTGAAAAAAATTCATTTTTGATGTATAATGTTATAAGAAAGTTATTGCATTATTGCGTTATTATATCGAAAAATGAGGAGGATTGTGACATGGCAAGGCAAAAAAAAGGCGTATTTGTTGTTGAAAGCAAGTCACCTTTTGTTAGTATAATAGGTGTAGATTTTGAATATGGAACAGGTTCATCGGTAGCGCAGGTTCAGAAGAATATTGAACAGCTTCATAAATCGTTCAATCAGCGTTTCCCGGCAAAGAAAGTGTTTGAAGTATCGGCAAAATCATCAACTGATACGGGAAAGAAGCTCAATGCTTCAAATCTTATGAAGTTTGTTCCGTCATATGGGAAGTCGTTCCCGGTTGAGAACATATTCCACGCATCAAAAACATATGCGTATGTTGGACCGTTCAGCGATATTTACGAAATGACGCCTTCAAGCGCAAGGTCAGATAAGCGTTTGAAGGACAAATCAAACGGACCCATCAAATCATATACATTTGATGGAAATACGTATCCGGCAGAACCGCAGACAGTATTTTATAATTGGCTTTATATAAATGCTTTGCTCGAAAATAAAGAAGAAGCAGAGAAATTGCTTGAATACGATGCTTTTACCGATATAACGCTCACATCCGGCACTCCCAACAGTCCCGCAAGGGCTTGTGCGCTTTATGTAGGGCTCATGAGAAGCGGTATGATAGATGTTGTAAAGGATTTTGATACTTTTTATAAGCTAATGAAATAAACTCATAATTAACTATATCAAACGACTTTGAAAATTTTTGCAAAGTCGTTTGTTTATTTTTGTTGACATTTCTTATAATTTGTAGTATTATGTAAATTGCAATATAAAAAACTATTCACTTTATTCGTTTATATACTCACGATAAAATCTTACGAGATAAAATTTAATAAAAAGAAATCATTTTAGGGGAACACACAATGAAAACTTATTATGGCAGTGACAATACCGAGTATTATTGTGAACAGCAACTCGGTACAGGTAGCGAAAGTACGCTTTATTCCATCAAAGGGAATACGCATATTATAGCTAAAATTATCAAAAAAGAACGATTACCGTTAGAAAAGCAAGAAAAGCTCAAAGCTCTTGCAAGCATAGATTTTTCCGACAACTTGCGCAAGCAGATGATTATACCGCAGGCGGTGCTTTATTCTGACAGGGCAAGGACTAACCTTGTAGGCTATGTTATGGAAAAGCTTGATTCAAGGCTTGCAAATATTGCGTCAGTTTGTTCAAAAGATAGCAGAACAGAGCTTTCGCAAAGTCAAAAAACCGACATTGCAATGAATTTATGTATCGTACTTAACCAAGCGCACATCGCTGGGTTTGTTTTGTGTGATTTTAATTTCAAAAATATTATGGTAAATCTGTCAAATGGATATGTAAAGCTCACAGGCACAGAAAATTATGCGTTTAACTGCGTTACATCCGACGGAAGGGAAATGCAGTTTCCTTGCACTTCTGTTAATATAAATATGGCTGCGCCTGAAATATCGGCAGGCTTCCCGTTAGCAAGCGATTCTGCGGATAGATTCGGTATGGCAGTATATATATTTATGCTGCTTATGAACGGATATTCACCGCTCGATAATAGTGGGGAATACATTTTCTGCAATGGCAAGACAGTCAATGTTCCCGACGATATGCACGACATAAATAGCTTGACGCTGGAGCTTAGGCAGTTATTCAAACATGTTTTCTGCGATTATAAGGATCTTCCGCTGTTGAGACCCGATGAAAAGGCTTTTTATAACGCATTGCGTAATTATCAGGATATTCTTTTAGCATCAGAATAATTATTTGCGATTTTGTTTGTTTATATGTATCACGACAATTTCTGAAGGATTGTTAATTCGTAGGTGCAGCGTTCCGTTGCTTATTCCTCGTGATACGATAAGTTTTTTATCATCAAGTGAATATTCGCCTGCACAGTATTGAGGGAAAAAGACTCGTTCAGGCGATAGAAGTCCTCTTTTGCCCATTTTACCTATTCCTATTATACCTCCATGAACGTGTCCGGATAGTGTCAGGTCTGCGCCCCATTGAGCGTATTCTTTAAAATATAATGGGTTGTGGGCAAGCAGAATGTTGAATTTATCAACATCTGCACTTCCTATATAGCGTCTTACAGTCTCCTTTGTAAGATGCTTTTTTATGCCCTTTAAAGCGTTTTTGTAATATTCTATGCCAATATCAAGCCCATATATCCTCGTACAATCAGAAACATCAATAAATTCGTTTTTAAGCACTTGAGTTCCGTTTGAATCAATAAGGTCAAGAAAATATTCTAGCAAGCCCTTATCGAGTCGTTTTTCGTGGTTTCCCATAACAAAAATCTTCCTGCCCTCAATTGCATTCATAATTCGAGCTGTCCGCTTGATAATATCCCTGCTTTCAGTATAGTAATTTATCATATCACCGCAGAATATAACAAAATCCGCTCGCACATCATGAACCATATCTGCAAGATGTATATCATCATATCCATGCAAATCGCTCAAAAGCGCAAGCGAAAAACTTTCACGGGTCTTTGCCGTATCAATATTAAATTCTGTAACTTTAATCTTCGTCATCTGACTCCATCGCATTTATGCTCATTTCAACATGGCTGTAAAACTCTTCAAAAACGCTGTTAAGCTCCGCCTCGTCTTCGATTTTCTCAAACGAAACGTAATTATCAGGCGTATGAACAACCCTGAGTATAATAAGTTCAGGGTCAAGCTCCTCTTCCACATCACCATCGAGCGCAATGAGAACAGCGTATTCCTTGCCGTCAAGCTCTACTACGTCCATAACGTCAAATTCGCACTCGTTGCCATTTTCGTCAGTCAATGTAATAACTGAATTGTATTCATTCATCGCATCCATAATTTACACCATAAAATCAAAGTCATCAAGATTTCTCGATTTGAAAATTTCAAATATCGTGTCGAGCAATTCGTCATCGTCAACGCTCTTGTATTCTTCAACATCTCCGCTTGCATCAACACGAAGTATCATAACCTCATCATCGCCGTCTGCAAGCAAAACGATGTAGTTTTCGCCCTCGTATTCGATAAGGTCGAGAAATTCAAACTCTATCTCGTTCCCATCATCATCGTTGAGCGTAACCCTCGTTGAATAATCAAGTCCTTCTAATTCGTCCATATTATGACCCCTTGCTTATTTACCGTTGTTGAGTACATCCATGTACTGACCAACCATCTTTTCGTATTCCTTCTTCAAATGAAGCTTTACAGCTATATCAATAACTGAAGCATCGTTTTCAACAACAAGATCCACACCTTCATCGCTTATTCCGACAACCTTCATGCACATAACCTTGTTCTTGTGTACTTTTCCCTTGTCAAGCTCGTAAAGAACTGCGTATTTTGCATCGTTGTAATCGACTATATTTGCTATAATAAAATTCTTAACCTTACCGTCATCATCAGTTATTTTGATAACGTTGTTATTGCGGCTTTTAATGCTCATCTTCAATTAACCTTTCCAAATAATCTCAAATTGTAGCAATCAAGAGTTACAGAAATTCGATTTTCCGCAAAAACTATAACCCTATACTTTATAATAATACCGCTTTTTAAATAATTTGTCAATCAAATTTTATACCGCTATGAACCCTGTCAGCCAATATAGTAAACCCTGCCGTCCTTTCTTTCGGGAATAGGTGGATTTTCACAATCAGCATAACCGAGCGCAAGATGACCTATTCCCTCATATTCGCCATCAATGCCAAGCTTTTTGAGTATGTTTTTGCCAAACTCTTCTTCAAATTCCTGCTTCGCCCTGTGAATCCAGCAGGCACCAAGCCCCAGCTCGTGTGCCTTTAACATCATATTGCCAAGCGTCAATGAACCATCATATACATATGTTGGAACTGACTTGTCAGCAAGAACTATCAATATTACAGGCGCTCCATAAAACGGATCAAAATTGAATCCGCCTATCTCTGCGTTCTTCTTTGCTATATCCTCACGAAGCTGTTTGTCCGTTACTGCTATAACGATTGATGATTGCTTGCCTCTTCCCGATGCTGCATATATGCCCGATTCGATAACTGCATCAATCAACTTTCTATCAACCATATCGCACTTAAACTTTCTTATGCTTCGCCTCGTCTTTATAATTTCATCAAATGTCATACTCTGCCTCCAATTATTTGCTTTCAGATATTATCTGCCTTGCAAATTCCTTTACCGCTTTAACGTCGTTTTCGTCAGGCTTGCCCTTGTGCATAGGTCCAAATGAACCCTTGCAAGCAAATTCCTTTTCACTCATTGTAATGTTTTTTTCCTTTAAAAGCTTGTTTACCTGCTTGTATGTCGATTTTATAAGCGCCGCTGTGCTAAAAGAAACAACCTTTCCTACTTTTACATCAATGCCCCTTATAAATTCCTTTACTGCATCGTCAACACCGTATGCGTATACCGAGCTTCCAAGGAATAATATATCAACATCTTCCGTAAGCTTTTCCTTTACCGTCTTTGCTTCAATGCCTATTTCCGATGAAATAGCGTCTGCAAGCTTCTTCGTGTTCCCACCACGAGAAAAATATCTTATTTCAACTTTCATTCTTTGCCCTCCATAAATTCTTTTACGGTTTCTCTGCGTTTAAATAATACACATCCGCCCGAATGAGATTCCATAAGCGTGCCGCTCGTTCTCAATTTCGTAAATAAATTCGATTTTAATGCTTCCCTGAGCGAACTCGTCTTTACATTTATGTCCGAATACGGAGAAAATGGACACGGTTCTGCTCCGCCATGCGAATTTATATGGAAAAATCCCCTGCCTGCCGCAAGACAACCGCCCGATGACTTTTCATCGCCAGGGAACGATATAAATATCATCTCTTCACACGATTTGCGTAGCTCGTTAAGCCTTTGCTTTAAATATTCCCTCTCACAATCGTTAGGCGCAAGATGCTCCGTATCGCCCGTTACAGGCACGTATTCAACATATATTACAAGCTTGCTCCCACCACGTGCAAGAAAACTTATAAATTCATCGCTCGTAACTTCGTTTATGTTCTCCGTCGTAACAGTTATTGAAGAACCGAAAACTATATTGCGATTTTTCATTATATCCATAGCATTTTTTATGCGTGAATATATCCCTGCGCCTCGCCTTTCATCTGTCGTCTTTTCCGTTCCCTCAATGCTGAGTACAGGTACAAGATTTCTGTGCTTGTCAAATATTTCTATGTTGTTCTCACTTATAAGCGTTCCGTTTGTGAATATCGGGAAAAGTATTTCGGGAATCTCACCAGCCTTTGATATTACATCATTGCGCAGGAGCGGTTCCCCACCCGCAAGCAGTATAAACCCTATGCCAAGCGATTTTGCTTCAAGGAATATCTTACCCCATTCTTCGCCCGTCAATTGCGCAATAGGTTCGCTGTCAACGCAGGCTTCGTTCGCCCTCGAATAGCAGCCGGCACAATGTAGATTGCACCTGCTCGTTATGCTCGCTATGAGAAACGGCGGTATATGCTCGCCCTGCTTTTCGTACTCACTGCGTTTTTTCGATGCTTCCTTGCTCGATTTTGCATACTTCGCCATAAATATGCTCTCACGAGGGTTTGAAAAAGTCGCTCGCAAAGCTTCCTTTACTATCTTTTCAACACCGCCCGTAAGATATTTTTCAAGATTAAATTCCTCTGCCATAACTTATTTCAAAAGGCTCATAATACAAGCTTTAACATCACACATATCTGCTGTCGGTTCAAACCTCTTTGCTATGTTTCCGTTTTTGTCAATTACGAATTTTGTGAAGTTCCACTTGATATTTCCATTGTTTCTAAAATCTGCATCCATTTTTCCTGCTATGTCTTCCATCATAGATGCCATAGGTCCTTCAAATCCCTGATAAACTGTGTTTGCTGTCAAATATTTATAAAGGTCAGATGCGTTCTCTCCATTTACATCAATCTTTGCATATTGAGGGAAAGTTATGCCAAACCTGCCTGTGCAGAATGTGTGTATCTCGTCATCACTGCCCGGAGCCTGCGAACCAAATTGGTTGCACGGGAAATCAAGTATTTCAAGCCCCTTGTCGTGAAGCTCATCATATAGCCCCTGAAGTGGCTGATATTGTGGCGTAAAGCCACACTGAGTCGCTGTGTTCACTATAAGTAAAACCTTGCCCTTAAACTCCGAAAGCGAAATCTCTTTACCGCTTCTATCTGTAACAGAAATATCATATATGCCCATAACTACCTCCAATGTAATAATATTTGTTTTCAATTAAATTGTACACAATTTATAATTGTTTGTCAATACGGTTCAAATAAAAAAATAACAAACCCACCATTATGATGAGTTTGTTAAATAATATTGATTATTAAACTTTGTAAAATATGTTTTTTATTATTTCTTGAACTCGTAAATTACTTCAAGACCATTGTCAGGGTGGTATGTCCACGATACAGTATACTCATTATTTGATTCAGTTTGTTTGCCTTGAAGAGCAGTTGTGCCGTTCATCTTTTCATTCACTGCATCGGAAAATCCAAGTTCCTTATTAATCTCTTCTACTTTTTCCCATGCTTCAAGCATAATTGCCCAATCGTCACTATTAAAGTATTTACTTTCTTTGTCTTTCGGGTTAGAATCAATTTTTAAATAAGAACCGTCCGCAGCAATAGTACACCAAGAATTTTTAGCCAAGTCGCTATACATTTCATTGAAGTTATGCGTTGAAAGCATACGGGCTTTTTTAACCATTGTTTTTGTATCCTTGTAATTTCCAAGTTTTTCTGCAACTTCACTCACTTTATTGTATTCGCCATTTTCGTAATACTGCTTTAATAACTCATAATTACATTCGTTCATCATCTCTGCGCTGTTTTCATAATCGCCAAGCTTTTCAAATATCGCTACTGCTTCTTTATACTGTTTATTTCCATAATATTCCTGAGCTTTTTTGTAATTAGCACCAGGGCTCAATATAGGTAATACAAAAATTGCAACAGCAATTACGGCAAGCACTACAACGCCGATAGCTATTCCTATAACGAGCTTTTTATCTTTTTTCTTCGCTTCGTTATTAGTTACAGATGACTGCCAAGCCGCAAAGTTCATATCTGCACCATTTTGCGCATCAACCTTCTGTCCACATTTATGGCAAAACGCTTGACCTTCCTGCAATTCTGCTCCGCATCTCATACAAAAATTTGTCGCACCAGTAGGACGCTCATCATTATGCTGCATAGAACAGCCTCCATTATCCTGCCAACAAGATGCATGATGAACAGTTCCGCATTTTTCACACACTTTCACCGCATCGCCCTCTCTGATTTCCATTTTGCAAAATGGGCAAATTTTTCCAATGTAATCTTCCATAGTAATCCTCCTTCTTTTTTAACGAATTATCATTCGTTTCTTATAATTCAATTATACCTCATTAGATGTCCATTATGCAGGACAATATTCAACATTTTTTTACATTCAAACATTGTGCAAATACAACAAAGCCCCGACAACAAAACTGTCGGGGCAAAGTGATTTTTTCCAATTATACATCAATATCCATAGCAAGATTTAGCGTATAGTCGGGATATTTTTCCTGAATATCGTTCTTTATGTGGTTGAAAACAGCTTCCCTGTCATCAAGGGCAAAATCAAGGATAACATCAAGGTTAATAGTTTTCTTTTCAAGGTCTGCATAGAAACCGTGAATCTGCAAAATTCCCTCATGCGAAATAACAATTTTAGTAATATCCGAGCGAATAGCTTTGATTTCGTCATTTTTCGTGTTCATAGAATAAATGCCAATGCCTGCAAGAATGACGCCATGCTTTTTTATAACACTATCCGCAATTCTTCGCTCCATAAGGTCAATTTCATCAGCAGTCATAGTATCTAAAACTTCAACATGAACAGAACCAACATATTTTCCAGGTCCATAACTATGCAAAATCAAGTCAAATGCGCCATGAACATCTTTGTCCTCGCAAATAGTTTTCTTGATATCCTTTATAAAATCCCTGTCAACACGCTTGCCGAGAATTTCATCAAGCGTTTCCATAAGCATTTCAATGCCAGCTTTAATGATAAAGCCTGCAATAACAACGCCGACAAATGCTTCAAGGCTAATTCCTGTCAGCATAAAGATAAGCGCCGAAACGAAAACAGAGAACGATAAAATAGCATCGAACATCGCATCAGAGCCTGACGCAATAAGAGCACCTGAGTTTACCTTTTCGCCCTGTTTTTTAACGAATGTGCCAAGAATAATTTTAACAAGAACCGCTGCGCCAATAATAACGAGCGAAACTACGGAATAGTCAGGTTCTTCGGGCGTAATAATTTTCTTAATCGACTCAATAAGTGAAGTTATGCCAGCATAAATAACGAGCGCAGCAACAATCATAGCGCTTAAATATTCAATCCTGCCATGACCGAGCGGATGCTTTTTGTCAGGCTTGCGGTTTGCAAGCTTCGTGCCAATAATAGTAATGAGGCTTGAAAGCGCATCGCTCAAATTATTTACAGCATCGAGGATAACTGCAATAGAGTTAGAAATAAGCCCAACAGCAGCTTTGAACAAAACAAGGAAAATATTTGCGGCAATGCCAATAACGCTTGTTTTGATGATAATTTTATCACGATTTTCGTTCATAAAGCACCTCCGATATTAAATATCGCATATAATTTTCTACGATATTTTACCACAATGCGCTTGTAAAATCAATCAAACTAACAAATTACCCAACTATCTTTTTTAATTTCTTATATGAAATGTTTCCGAGCCTAAATGTTGTCCATCCGCGTTTTA
>CADBRR010000027.1 GCA_902797145.1 uncultured Eubacteriales bacterium
CGCACAGTATGCAGGTATTGCAGCACTTCGTCAGGGATTTGAAAATGATTGGGCTGACGTAAAGGCAATGATGGCTGAATATGACAGAAGAAGAATTTATCTCGTAAATGCATTCAACGAAATGGGTATGACTTGCGCAGATCCTGAAGGTGCATTCTATGTATTCCCGTCAATTAAATGCAGTGGACTTTCATCAGAAGAATTCTGTGATAGACTTCTTGCCTTCAGTGATGTTTGTGCTGTTCCGGGTACAGCATTCGGCGAAAGCGGCGAAGGTCATATTCGTTGTTGCTATGCTACGAGTATGGAATCATTGCAGGAAGCCGTTAAGAGAATAAAAGCATTCCTCGATTCACTTAAGTAATAATTTAAAATATTCAATTTTTCAGGCATAATTTTTGACAAATTATGCCTGATTTTTGTTTATTTTCCTTGTTAAAATCAAATAAATATTGTATAATTTATTTAGAGAGTATTTTGGTTTTGTGGAGGAAAATTCGTGTTAGTCGAAACGGAAATTAAAAGTGAACTTCATACATATGGCGGTAACGGCAGATTTATATTAGCCAAAAGCGATGAAATAATTGATATGTTGGTAAAAGAATACAAAGATTCTGTTCAACTGATATATCTTGATCCTCCATTTGGAACAGGCGATAAGTTTACAATGCTCAAAAAAGTTAATGGAACACGAATAACTGTATCTACTTATGATGATACTTTGAATGACGAGCAATATATTGAAATGATGAGAAATATAATGAATGGTTGCAAAAAAATGCTTACAAAAAGCGGTGCAATTTATGTTCATGTAGATTACAGGATGAGTGTTAAAATGCGTTTATTGCTCGATGAAGTTTTCGGAGAAAACAATTTCGTAAATGAAATAATATGGAGCTATAAATCAGGAGGTCGTGCTACAAACCATTTTTCAAGAAAACATGATACTATTTTGCTTTATAAAAATGGCAAGAGTATGTTGTTCAACCTTGAAGCAATAGGTACTTTAAGAGGAACTGAACAAAGAAGTCATATGAAAAAGTCAGTTGATGAAGAAGGAAAAGTTTATTTCTCAATTCGTTCTGGTGGAAAAATATATAAATACTATGAAGATTCAATGGTATATCCATCAGATGTATGGGATGATATTGAACATTTGCATCAGAAAGATCCAGAAAGAACTGGTTACAGTACGCAGAAACCTGAGGAGCTTTTGAGAAGAATAATACTTGCTTCTTCAAATGAAAACGATATTGTTATGGACTTGTTTTCGGGCAGTGGTACAACATCAGCTGTTGCATCTAAAAATAACAGGCATTGGGTATCAGTAGATTGTTCGCCTGTTGCCATGAATGTTCTTCGTATGAGGCAACTAAAAACTTGCGAAGAGATATCTCTTTTTTCAAAATCCGAACCAATGCTTATAGAACATCTTGATAGAAATGCAATTGACCATAATATCGAGGTGGAGTTAAAAGTTGAGAAAACGTCATCTGAAAAATATAAGATTACGGTTATATCACAATCTGGCGATTGTCCTATTTCATATTTTGCAGTTGGATATGTTTCAAATAATATAAATTCATTTACTCCTGAGGTTTTTACAACTAATATAAATGAAGGTACGGCTCTTTATTTTATAAATAAATCAGATAAACCTTTTGTAATTCATATAGCAGATTATAGAGGCAGACAAAAATTCTTCAAATATGTACAATAAATTAAAATTATCCCCTTCAATTTGAAGGGGATTTGAATAATTATTTGTTAATTAATTACTTTTTCAATGCCTTTCTCAAAGCAAGTACTCTCTGCATTTCATTATAAACTATCATATAACCTTCATCAACGCCCATACCGGGTTTTGCAAGAATCTGGATAGGCTGTGTAGCCAATGCACAACTTACACAAACCTGTGCCGAACGATCAGTTTCGTTGCAAGTACCGCCCTGGTAAGCACCAATGCCAACCTTCTTGCAGTAGAGAACTGCTTCAACTGTATTGTTGATACCGCCAAGGTCAGGTGTCTTAATCTGAATCATATGACCAGCCTTGTTGTCAGCAAAATACTTAATATCTTCAAGAGTGTTGCACCATTCATCAGCAACGAGTTCAACATTTATATGACGATCATCAAGTTCTTTTGTAAGAGCCTTGAGTGCAAGCATCTGCTTTTCTCTATCTTCAACGTCCATAGGACCTTCGATACGGAGATGGAAAGGCTTTGCAACTTCTTCGAGTTTAGCAATGTAATCAGCCATTCCTTTATAATTGTCGTTTCCAAATACAGCACCAATTGTACCATAAACATCAATATGGAAAACAGGCATATAATCTTCACTCTTACGGAGTTTTAGAACTCTGTCACGAAGCCACTTTACATATTCTTCAAGCAATTCACCATGTTCACCAAGTTTTGTCTTTACGTTATTGATGAGTGCATGAGGCATTACCTGTGCACCTTTAATAATCATCTTATCAACGTTATCATAACGGCTGTCACCTGATTGTGTGAAAATATCAATAGGCTTATCTGTAACTGTGCAACCATATTCATCAGCAACTACATCACACATAAGACGCTTTGTTGACTTTGCAACTGCATCAAGAATTGCCTGTGTTACACCGTAACGGATAGCTGTATGTAAACGCTTGCCATCCACTTCAATTGCTTCAACCATTTCTGAAAGCCCCTTGAAGCTATCAGCTTCTTTTCCAACGAGTTCAGGTTTAATATACTTTTCAATTACAGGAATGAAATCTTCAGCAAGGAATAAAGGATCTCTTCCGCCTGCACCGCTGTACTGAACAGCTGCACAATCGCCATATGCTACCTGACCATCTTCAAGTACGAGCATAACTGAGATTGCTTCGCCTGCCTGACGAATTGAAGTAAAACCATCTGTAACGGGTTCGCCAACATATGCAAAACCATCTGAAACAGCACCCTTCTTAATTGCTCTCTGATCATCGAAATAGAAGCCTGTGCGACCCTTTGAACATACAACATCAACTATTTTCATTTTGAATTTTCCTCCATACAATTTATTATTATTTTATAAAGTGTTTTATTAAGCCTTGGGACGACCAACAAGTCTACCCTTACTTATTGCATATACATCGTCAATAACCATCTGGAATGATGCTTTACGGTTTTCTGCCTGTGCACGCTTTTCAATCTTTGAACGGTTAAAGTCTATTAAATCCTGTGTAAACGGAATGTTACCAATTTCAAGCATACGAATAGCACCATCGTTATCACGTGCAGGAAGCATTTTGCCAGCATTGAATCTTGAAGGTGCAAATGGAATGTCAATTACGCCTGCCTGAACAGCACGAACAGCTCCCACTGCTATATCACCATTACCGAGTTCAAAGCACTTGTCAACTATGCAACGTGTTTCAGCACATATTATTTCTTTTTCTTCAGCAAGGTTTGATGCTGTGCATACCTGGTCGCTAAGCATTGAAATTACCTGCTTTGTACAACGCAGACCCTGTGCATTTGCTTCCATTGTAGGAACGCCAGCAGCTTCATGAGGAGTTTTTACTATTACTTTTGTAGCCTTTGAAAGAGCTGCAGTTGCACTACCCCATGAAATAACACCAAATGCTTTTGCTTCGTCCTGCGGGAATCCACCCATCCACTGATGGAAAACTGTTGTTATAATTACATCATCATAACCAGACTTATGCATATACTCGTTTGTCAAATCTTCAAGAGCACGAATTGCTGCAACGTCCTGCACGAGGTTACCGCACTGACCATAACCAACAGTTATATTCTTAACGCCCTGTTCTGCTGCGAGTAAAGCTTCGATAATAGCAACTGAATGAGAAATACAAGGCGGTACAAGAGTACCTGTCAAAGGACCATATGGTTCACGGTTAATTGAAACTCCGGCTTCTTCATAAATACCTGTAAGTCTATCGACATACTGCCAATCCTTGATTGTTCTTTCCATAGGAACATTTTTAGCATAAGGAAGGTTGTATGATATTCCGCCACCTTCATAACTTGTAAAACCGCCAGCATATGTGATTTCTGTAAGTAATCTTGCATCAGGTGTACCATGACGAACCTGAACAGGTATATTAAGGCTATCAATTAACTGACGGCAACTATGTACACCATGATTTACAGCAGGGAAACCATTAAGCAATGATCTGTTTGCTTTAATTGATTCTCTGATACCATTTTCTGCTTCTTCATAACGGTTCTGTCTTGTATAACTATCAATTGTTGTAGGAAGAAGGTCTGCTTCGCCTTTATCCTGCAAATATGTAAGCAATTCAATATGCTCTTTTAAAAGTGCAACACCAGCTCTTGGCTGAATAAGTGTAATGCCTTTTTCTTTTGCATCAATCAATTTCTTTGAAAATATCTTATTGTCAGGAAGACTTTTATGATATTTTATAGCATCATCAAAATCAACTTCCTTGCCCGTTGGCCACTGGCGAAGAACTTCTTCTCTTATTTTATTAAATTCACTATCCGATATACGTTTGTTCTGGATTTCCATCAGCTATTAACTCCTTTTTCATAATTCTCAATGCAGAATCTGGATAATATTCGCTCAACAATCCCATAGCTGCTAAGATGTACTTTCTATCAACAAGTATCTGAGCAGACTTGGGTTTCAATGATTTAGGTTGTGCAGGATTATATAATCCGTGTGAAGCAATTTCTGCTGTTCGTTTTGTATGAATCAGTGATCCACCTGTTACTACTAACTTATTAACTCTTGTTAGATCCTTACCCGATTGAACATATGTAAGACCCATCATAGTATAAGCTTCTTCCATTGCGCCAGCGTGTCTTGTAACTGCGGTTTCTATTGCACTTGAAGCAAGTGCATAGTCGAGCGCTTCAAATTCATCATCAGTTGGAACCACATCAGTATGTTTACCGAGATAATCTATCATTTCTTGCGCACGCTGTTCTGTTAATCCTGATAAAGCGCTAATTCTCTTTATACCTACAGCATCAACAATTCCATGTATGCTATAACGCATACCTATATCGCCTTCAACTGTTCTCTTTACATATGGTTCAGGTAATCCTTTGTAAACTGTATTAGCGTGTTCAGGCATTCCGTCGGCTATTGAGTAAATATCAGTAGTTGCGCCACCAACATCTACTGCAACGAGGTCGCCTATTCCCTTTTCTGTTTCAGTACCCTCGGCAAGCAACTGCATTGCTTTCATCACAGCTGAGGGCGTTGGCATCATAATGCCCGAAATTAACGAACTTACACTTGTTAATCCTTTTGCCTGAATTATTCTTTCAAGAAAAATATCTCTGATTTTTTTCTGTGTTGGTTCGATATTAAGCATACCAAACTTTGGCATTACATTTTCACATACTTCTACACGACGTCCAGCAAGAATTTTTTCACATTGGTGAACAGCGTTTCGATTTCCGGCAATTATTACAGGAAAATCAGAGTCGATTTGCGCAATCATTTTTGCATTATGAATAATACATTCACTGTTTCCACCGTCTGTACCACCAACTAATAAGAAAATATCCGGATTCACAGACTTAATTTCTTCTAAATCGTCTTCATTAAGCTCAAATGAATATACTTTGATTATTTTTGCACCTGCACCAAGACTTGCCTGTTTTGCAGCTTCTGCTGTAAGCTCAGGAACCAGTCCGCTTACCATCATTCGAAGCCCACCTGCTGCCGAAGAACAAGCATATCTTTCTGTAAAGTCGAGCTTGCCTGTTGTTTTTTCAAGTATGCTTACTGCATTGTTCAGACCCTCATTTATATCAGTAAATATTGTTGTAAACGAGGATGCGGTACCTAACAATTTTTCGTTTTCAATGTCTACCGCTGTAACTTTCGTATATGTACTACCAAAGTCGATTAACAAGATTGGTTTCATATTTTTACCTCTATATCATTATAAGAAGAGATTAATATTGTCTTCTTATTTATTTTCCTCTTTATTTTTCTCTTTATTTTCCTCTTTATTTTTCTCTTTATTTTCGTTTTCATCATCATCGTTGCCAAGGATTTCTCTCAACGCTTCGATTGTTGTTTCAGGTGGTGTTCCTGGAGGGAATGCACGGTCAAAGCCCATTGCCTTAAATCTCTTTTCAACTTCGTCAAATGGTTGCTTACCAATAACTATATTTCCACCTACGAGAAGCGGTATGCCCTTCAAACCTGCTTCATCGCACTTTTCTCTCATGCCACGACAGTCGAGTTCGCCTTGTCCATAAAGTGATGAAATTACAATTGCATCAGCCTTTGATTCGATTGCAGCTGCAATGTATTCTTCCTGCGAAACCATTACGCCAAGATTTACTACTTCAAATCCTGCATCTGTGAAAGCATGATATAAAATCTGATTTCCAACAGCATGTACATCGGCGCCTATTACCCCGATTACAAGAACTTTTTTACTCATGATATACTCCTTTTACAAGTAATTTGTTTTTGTTCTATATCAACCATAATACAATTTATTATATCAAATGTCAATAACAAAAAAGCGATTTTCAAATTATATACTATTTTTTGTCAGGTTTTCTCTTCCTTTTTTGTATTGATCCAATTTTTTCTTCAATATACATTAGTGATCCATGATCTATCGCATACTCATATTCAATTATTCTTCCATTTATAGAAAAACTATTTAAAACATTCAAAATACTTTTTGAAAACAGCTTTTCATAATTAGCTGGTAAAATTATTATGTTTTTATTAACAAGGATATTTTTTACATAGTTATCATCGTTATTTTGGATTATATAATATCCTATATTTTTGCACTCATTATTAAACAAATTTATAGCGTAATTTACTATATTCATAAAACTATGGCTTTTGGTAATTACGGCAACGTTATCTTCCTGCTTTAACTGTGCAAGTTCCATAACAGTTTTTTGTGAAGTATTGAGTGCAATTTTTACTATGTTTTCATTTTCAGTAAATAATTCTTGAACTATATCATAGTGCTTTAGTGTAGTTATTACAATATCGAATTTATCTTCAATATTATACGGTTTTTTTTCTATATCTTCAAGGAGAATTTTGTATACATTTATTCCTTGAATGTGGTATATTTGCTTGACTATTGATTCAAGTACTTCGCTATTGCAATCTACTACTGCAATTTGAACATCATAATTGCGTTCAATCCTTTCCCTGATTTTTAAGTCGATAAATATCTGGATTTCTTTTGTAGAAAATGACAAATTTTCAAGTTTATCAAGCATATCATCAATAGCTGTCATAGCCTGTTCTTTGCGACTATCGTTGTTTTGTTTCCCGAAAGATACAAATGTACCTCTCCCCTGAGTCATAGTTATAAGCCCTGTCTTTTTAAGTTCATCATATGTACGCTTAATTGTTCCACACGCAACTCCAAGTTCATCAGCAAGTTCACGTACAGTTGGTAATTTGTCGCCATTTTTTAATATTTCTTTTTTTATATCATGCTCTATAGATTTTGCTATTTGCATATATATAGGCATAGTATTTTCAGAATCAATTCTATATGAAAACAACTGTGAACCCTCCTTTATTATTGTTGTATATCAATAATAACAATTTGTTTCACAGTTGTCAATATAAATTATTTATTTAATGATTCTAAATATTTGTTTCGCCCTGTTTCGTATAGATTATTTCCTTCACTGTCAATAATTACGACAACTGGAAGATCTTTTACTTCAAGTCGGCGAATAGCTTCTGCACCTAGATCTTCATAAGCTATTACTTCAGCTTTTGTTACACAATTAGAAAGCAATGCACCGCAACCACCAATTGCACCGAAATAGACAGCACCATGTTTCTTCATCGCCTCGATTACTTCAGCATTTCTCTTTCCTTTGCCAATCATTCCCGTTTCACCTTGCTCAATCAAAGTTGGCGAATACGCATCCATTCTATAACTTGTTGTAGGACCAGCAGAACCTATAGGCTGTCCTTCTTTAGCAGGTGTCGGACCGACATAATATATAATTGAATCCTTTATATCAAGAGGAAGCTCTTTTCCTTGCTTTACGAGTTCTACAAGTCTTTTATGAGCAGCGTCACGTGCAGTATAAATTACTCCTGAAATAAGAACGCTATCGCCGCTTTTAAGTTCTCTTGCTTGTTCCCTTGTAAGAGGAGTTGTAATTCTCTTTTCCATAATTAAAGCACCTCCGTTTTATGTCTTGTTACATGACAATTGATATTTACTGCCACTGGAAGACCTGCAATATGTGTCGGCATTTTTTCTATATTAACTGCAAGTGCAGTTGTTTTTCCGCCAAATCCCTGAGGTCCTATACCAAGCGCATTTATCATATCAAGGAGTTCGTTTTCGAGGTCTGCATAGAATTTCTCATTATTTCTCACATTTACTGGACGCATAAGAGCTTTTTTTGCTAAATATGCAGCCTTATCAAATGTACCACCAATTCCAACTCCAACAACTATAGGAGGACACGGATTAGGACCAGCATCTTCTACCACTTTAAGTACAAAATCTTTCACACCTTGCAAACCATCTGATGGTTTAAGCATTTTTATCTGGCTCATATTTTCACTGCCAAATCCCTTGGGCGCAACTGTAATTTTCAGTTCATCGCCTGGAACTATATCGTAATAAATCATAGCAGGAGTATTATCGCCGGTATTTACTCTATCAATAGGATCTTTCACAACAGATTTTCTGAGATATCCTTCGGTATAACCTTCACGAACGCCTTGATTTACTGCTTCTTTTATATCACCCAATACATGAACATCCTGACCTATTTCTAAGAATACGCAGGCAACACCTGTATCTTGGCAAATAGGAACATTATTCTTATCAGCAATTCCGTAATTTTCAATAATTCTATCGAGTATTTCCTGCGCAGGAGCCCACTTTTCACATTCTCTGCATTCATCAATCCTTGCTTTCATATCCTGAGGAAGATGACAGTTTGCCTCAATACAAAGTTTTTTAACTACTTCTTTAATTTTTTCTGAATTAATTTCTCTCATAGTAACCTCACATTTTACATTACAGGAACATTATAAATAGTATCAAGCAACGTTCCATCACGATAAATGACCTTAGCAACTTCCTTATCGCCCTTCTTAAGCTTTTGAGGAACTCCAGTTATACTTTCCGCTATTGCCTTTAATTCGTGGATATCTTTTACAGGTATGGCAGCATCAACAAGACGTTGCTTGAGTTCTTTGTTTGCAGGATTTACTGCTACGCCTTTTTGCGTTACGAGTACATCAATAGTTCTGCCGGGAGTTGAAATACAATTTACTCTATCTGTAACGATTGGCAAGCGACTTCTTGAAAGTGGAGCAATAATCATAGCAAGCTTTGCACCGGCTGCTGTATCACTATGACCGCCAGAACCACCCATTATGTAACCATTAGAATCTGTATTTACATTTACATTAAAGTCCGTATCTATTTCTGTTGCACCAAGCAATACTACATCGAGGCTATCAACTGCTGCGCTCTTTGCATTAGGTCCAGCATAATGAGTAGCTGAAACTTCCTGATGTTTCGGATTCGTTCTTATTGACTCTACGGCTTTTAGGTCAAAACATTGTACATCAAGCAATGCTTCAAAACAACCTTCATTTAACATATCAACCATATAACCTGTTATTCCGCCAAGTCCATAACTTCCTTTAATATTTTCTTTAATCATTATTTCTTTAAGGAATTTTGCAGCTGCAAGTGTTGCCCCACCTGCGCCTGTCTGGAAAGAAAATCCATCTTTTAACAAACCTGAACTTTTGATTACCTTTGCTGCCATTTGAGCCATTGCAAGACCAACGGGATCTCTTGTTATTTTAGTAGTACCTGAAACTATTCCTGCAGGGTTGCCTATTTCATCAACCTTAACAACATAATCAATATAAATTTCGGGAATTGAATAATCAATAAGCGGATAATCGACAAGGTTATCTGTGATTACAACGACCTTTTTTGCGTTCATTGCGTCAGGAAATGCATAACCCAGCGAACCACAAGCGGATTTTCCATATTTACCTGTACAATTACCCATTGTATCAGATGTAGGTGCAGCTATGAACGCAACATCAATCGGAGTTCTTCCAAGCTCGATATCTGCCGGTCTACCGCCGTGACTTCTAAATTCAACCGGTGTATCCATAATACCCATTGAAATGCTATGACCTATACCTGCTGACATATAGTCTGTAAGCAACTTTGTAACAACTTTGTTTTTTATATGATCAAGGAGTGGTGCATGAATATCGAAAAGTGAACTTGCGTTTACAGTAAGATCTTTTATGCCCATATCGGCAATTTCAGCCATTACCATATTCAGAACATAGTCACCATTTCTGAGATGATGATGAAATGAAATCGTCATTCCGTCTTTTAATCCTGCAAGCTTAATTGCTTCTCTAATAGAATTTACAACCTTATTCATCAATCAAGACCTCCGTTTCTTCTAACTATTTCTTCATACATGGAAATAACCTGTCTTGCTCTTTCAACGATTGGCTTATCAATCATCTTTCCATGAAGTGCTATTGCACCTTTCCCCAGTTCTTTTGCTGTTTTTATTGCTTCAAAAACTTCGTATGCGTAATCAACATCTTTATGTGACGGGCTAAATACTTCGTTTATAACTGATACGTGACGAGGAGATATTGATGCTTTACCTGTAAAGCCAAGACTCTTTGCAAGTTCACAATCAACTCTTATTCCCTCATCATCATTAACATCAGTAAACGGAGTATCATAAACATCAATCCCAGCTGCACGTGCAGCAGATACCATACGGCTTCTTGCATATGATATTTCATTGCCAACTTTTGTACGTTTACAATGTAAATCAGCTGTCAAATCTTCGCCGCCAAGGAACATTGCAACTACACGATCTGTTGATTTTGCAATTTCAAATGCGTTTTCTACGCCCATAGCTGTTTCGATAAGAGGTATAAGATGAACTGTATTATTCTCCATACCATGCTTTTTTTCAATCTCTGACATATAGGCATCAATTGTTCTTATATCATCAGCGCAACTAACCTTTGTAGGCATAATAAGATCGGGCTTCAAAGGAACTATTTCATCTAAATCATCTTTCCAATATTCTGTGTCGATTGAATTTATTCGTACAATTATCTCACAGTTTTCAAACTTTAAATATTTAAGTGTATTTCTTACAAGAATCCTTGCAGCATCTTTTTCAGCGGGAGAAACAGCATCTTCAAGATCGAGGATAACTGAATCTGAACCGAGAACATCACCATTAATTATCATATTGGGGTTATTGCCCGGCAAAAACAACATAGATCTTCTCATATTATTTATTCTCCTTCTCCGCACGTCTTAAAGCGGTTTCGAGCCTTGCACGTATAACGCAGTCGAGTGCGCCTTTGTCTATAATGTGAACCTTTGCATTTTTAATATCGAGTTCATCAAGAACACTTTCTGCCGTTTTTACAATAGAATCGCCAAACTGTTTTAAAACAACGGATTCTACAGAAACTTCATTATTCTCTGACGGCTCTACTTCAATGTAAACATCGCTTGATTCAAGCGTTCCTGCAGAAGCACTTGAAATGATTTTATTCATAATAAAAATATCCTTTCTTAAACATTATTTTATATTATAATACTTTTTTTCGGTTAGTTCAATCACGATATTAAAAATTAAAAAAAATATAACTTTTCAAATGTAAAAATATAGTTTATAATATACAATATAATATAGTAGGAGGAACAAATTCTTTGTATATTGATTATGGAACTCCATATATCGGGCATAAGCTTGATAAATTAAAAATATTTCTTAAAAAACTTGAACTTGATTATGATAATTCGATAGAATTCACAGTTAATCTTATGGATGATGAAGATGAAATAATCGCTACTGGTTCTATTGATGGAAATGTTCTTAAGTGTATAGCAATTTCAGATTTACATCAAGGTGAGAATCTTTCATCAACAATAATAACCGAATTACGAAAATATGCTTTTTTAAAGGGCAGAAAACATTTAATGTTATTTACTAAACCTAAGAATAAAATTATGTTTTCTAACCTTGGATTCTATCCAATTGGTGAAACAAAACATAGTCTTCTTATGGAAAATATAAAAGATGGAATTGATAAATTCATTGATTCATTTGGTTCTTTACAGACTGACGGAACTATAGGTGCTATTGTTGCAAACTGCAATCCGTTTACTTTGGGACATAGATACCTTATTGAATCAGCATCACGAATATGTGATTTTCTTCATGTATTTGTCCTTTCTGAAGATAAGAGTATGTTTTCATCCGACGATAGGTTTATGTTAGTAAAGCAAGGAACTTCTGATTTGAATAATATTGCTATACATAAGACTGGACCTTATATGATTTCATCAGCTACTTTCCCGACTTATTTTATCAAAGATAAAACAAAAACGGAAGATATACGCTGTGAACTTGATATCGAGATATTTGCTGAACACTTTGCAAAAAAACTCAATATTACAAAACGATTTATAGGAACAGAACCTTTCTGTATGACTACAAATAAATATAATCAAGAATTAAAACTATTACTTCCGCCGAAAGGAATTGAAGTAATAGAAATTGAAAGAAAGGTCAGTGGAGAAATTCCGATAAGTGCAAGCAAAGTTCGCGAAGAATACATAAATGGTAACTTTGAAATGCTTGCAACACTTGTACCTGAGACGACATTGAATTTTTTAAAAACGACAAGGAGGTAAATTATGTCATTTTCAGCAAGAATGCAAAAAAGCCACTTATATAGCGTTTTCTTTGCGCCACGTGGCAGAGATAGATTATTCGATCTTGGCGCACAGATTTCACAGCTTTACCTTAGCCCTTTTGATAAGCTTATAGGTGTAATTGGTGAAGCTGGTTCGGGCAAGAGCGCTATTACAAAAGGTATGTTTCCTGGGCTCGAACTTACAAATGATGATGATGGTGTTAATATAAGGCCGTTACCTTTATTATGTCAAGATGATGAATCAGGTTTCTTTACCCCTCATACTTATCATCTTGATATACGATTTGAAGCCGCTTTTACTCAGATGCACGTTCTTGCAGATGCGATATTGCAGGCTGTTTCACGTGGTAAAAGAGTTATTGTTGAGCATTTTGACCTTATTTACCCTTACCTACATATGAATGCGCATCTTATAATAGGTGTTGGCGAAGAGATTATTGTTACAAGGCCAAATTTATTTGGACCTCTTCCAAATGAAATATTTAATATAGTATCAAAGTCACTTAAATATAGACAGATGGCACATTCTGCAGAGGATTTATGCGAGTTTTGTATGGGGGCTGAATTGCTTAACAGATGTAAACATGATGATGTTAAGCATGGTTTTATACTTGCTTTTCAAGATGAAAAACCCGACATTGACCTTGACAAGCTTGAAAAAGATGTGTTGGAATTAATTAGTAAGGATCTTACTATTTCATATGTTGATGAAGGTCATATTACTATTGGAGATACGATTCATCCATGTACAGGACCACGAACTCATGTTAGTAGCACAGGTAAAATTGAACATTTTAAAGTTATAAAACAGATATTTTTTGATTCATTTTCTAATAGATATCTTGTTGCTTGCACTGTTGGTGATGAAGTTCCGGTAGATATTCATATGTTAAACGATATGAAGCTCTGATAATTTTTAAAAATGAATACTAAAAAAGAAATATCCAAAGTAAAAAATGAAGCCAATGTCAGACTTGTAAAAAAGATAAAGTTTTCAACATCATTTATTTTCGTTATTGCAATATGCATCATTGGCTATATTTCATCCATGAAAACAATAGAAGCAAAAGAAATTGCTGAAAAGAAAAATGAATTTGATAAAGAAAAAATTATATCAGCAATTGAATCTGTAAATGGAATTGTTCGAAAAAGTAAAAATGATGAGTATTCCATATATGAATATGAAAATACTAACATTAAAGTTTATTATAATTATTATTGTATTACTGAAATTAAAATAAGCTATGATGTTAAAGATATTAATAAATCTGATAATTTGGAAGAAAGAACTTTCTTTGAAAAATATTTTATTACTGAATTTCCTCAAACTAAATATTCAGATTTTAACATATATTATATAAATGATGTTTTTAATAAAATTGCTCAGATAGTGGGAATTAGAGAAAACCATATTTCTGACTTTAAGTATTTTATTAACGGATGCTTTAATGATGGAATAAGAAAAGAGAAGAAGTATGGTAGTACAAATTTGATAGTTTACAGTGAAGATAAAGAAAATGCAAAATCAATCAATATTTTAATAACGCTTTACGATAATAA
Source organism: uncultured Eubacteriales bacterium (assembly GCA_902797145.1). Classification (GTDB taxonomy): domain Bacteria; phylum Bacillota; class Clostridia; order Christensenellales; family CAG-138; genus RUG14239. The sequence goes on from CADBRR010000027.1 coordinate 14,301, forward strand.
AACGAAGGGATAAAATAATTACCCCTTCGACATTTTTATTGATTATTGCTATTTTCTTGCGCAAGCTTTTTATCTTGTGCAAGCTTAAGATAATATTCATGCTCTTGCTTTATTTCAGAATAGAGTCTATAAGAATTCCAGTTGATATTATGTTCTGTAAGCGTTGCCTTAAGGAATACACGAGGTATAACTTTTAAAGTTTTTCCAAGTATATCGCCAGTAAAATTGGCGAATAAAAGCATTTCATCATCGAATCTATCATCTGTAACGATCTCGTCTTTTTGTGAAGGTTGCATAAGAAGATCAGCGATTTTAACATATTGTTGCGATTTATCAACATTATGAACTTTTATTTTTAATTTCATACATGATCTTCGTATAGCATTTTCTTTTTCCTTGTCTATATTATACAAAAATAAAATTGGCGTAGGCATAAAAATTCTCCGTTCATTTTTTATTTACATTAAATATTATAACACAAAAATAATATCTTTCAACATAATATATTTTATTTTGTAAAAAAGTGTTCGACATAATTAAGAAAATATTATATAATTTAAATAAGAAAAATTTGTTTAAGGAGTGATTGCATTTGAAAAAAAGGAAAAGTAACATCATTTCATGTATAAATGGTTTTAAAATTCCTACTATTTTAACTCCAGTATTTATAATCTGTGAAGTTGTACTTGAAATAATTATACCGCTTATAATGGCGGCTATTGTTGATGGTGGACTATACAGAGAAGAAAATTTTATGCTTAAAGAATTCTTCCCGCCGGAACTTATTGCCGATAGGGATAAATTTATTCTGGTTCTTGGCTGCATAATGATTTTAGCATCATTGTTTTCACTTGCATTTGGTATGCTTGCCGCAAGAACAGCTGCAGTTGCAAGTACCGGATTTGCTAAAAATCTTAGAAGAAAAATATTTGTAAAGTGTCAGGAATTTTCATTCGCAAATACAGATAAATTTTCCACATCATCCCTTATTATGCGTGCAACTACTGATGTAAACAATATACAGAATACGTTCCAGCAAATGATAAGAATGCTTGTGCGTTCGCCTATAATGCTTATAATGGCAGCTACAATGGCAATTAATATAAATTCAGAATTATCAATTATTTTTATCGTTGCACTTCCTATCCTTATTTTAGGAATGTTGCTTCTTGTTAAGATAGGTTTTCCGAGATTTTCTAAGCAGCTTAAAAAATATGATAAAATGAACTCTGATATTCAGGAAAATCTTATTGCATCAAGAGTTGTAAAATCGTTTGTACGAGAGGATTATGAAAAGAAGAAGTTTAATGATTCTGCAACAGATCTTATGAAAGCACAAATAAATGCAGGCAAAGTATTTACTTATTCAAATCCTTTGCAGCTTGGAATTATGTGGACTAGTACAATAGTCTTGCTTTTGCTTGGTGGCAAACAAGTTATATTTACAGGTTCTATGAATACAGGCGAGCTTGTAAGTCTACTCCAATATACAACAATGGTTGTTAGTTCACTTGCGATGGTATCTATGCTTATAATAATGATTTCAATGTCAAAAGCATCTTTGAGCAGAATAAATGAAATTTTTGATGAAGAAATTGATATTGTTGGTAAGAACAACGATATGAAAGTTGAAAATGGCGACATCGACTTTATAAATGTAAATTTCAGCTATACAAAGCATGAAAACAATCTTGCGCTTAAAAATATAAATTTGCACATCAATTCAGGTGAAACAGTCGGTATAATCGGAGGAACAGGCGAAGGAAAATCAACACTTGTTCAGCTTATCCCCCGCCTTTACGATTGTTTGTCAGGCGAAGTTCGTGTTGGAGGAAAGAATGTAAAAGATTATTCGCTTTTTGAATTGAGAGAAAGCGTTGCTATGGTTTTGCAGAAAAATATGCTTTTCTCGGGTACGATTGAAGACAATTTGAAATGGGGTAATCAAAGTGCCACGCAGGAAGAAATCGAAGAAGCTTGTAAAATAAGTTGTTCTTATGATTTTGTTAATAGCTTTCCTGATAAATTCAAGACAGAATTAGGTCAGGGCGGCGTAAATGTTTCAGGTGGTCAAAAGCAAAGATTATGTATTGCCCGCGCATTGCTTAAAAAACCTAAAATTCTTATTTTTGATGATTCCACAAGCGCAGTTGATACTGCAACTGATGAGAAAATAAGAACGGCGCTTCGTGAAAAAATAAGCGATACAACAAAAATTATTATAGCGCAAAGAGTAACTTCGGTTATGGATGCAGATAAAATTATCGTTCTTGATAAGGGATGCATATCCGACATAGGAACACATGATGAACTGCTTAATAGAAGTGAAATATATAAAGAAGTTTATTATTCACAGATGAAGGAGGCTGATTTATAATGGCAAGACAATCTGATATTGCCGGAAAGCTTAAAGGCAAAAGGCGTCCTGATAATCCGCTGAAAACGATGAAACGTTTATTTTCATATTATGGCAAAAGCAAAGCAATCTTCATTATAGCTGTAATAATAATCGTTGTATATTCAGCAGCGACAATAGGCGCTTCTTATATGATGAAACCGGTTGTAAATATGCTTAAAGACACATCTTTTGTACCCGATGAAAGATATGCAAAATATTTAGCATTACTTATGGGAATGGCGTTTTTGTATTTTCTTGGTGCATTAACGAACTATATTTTCAATAGGCTTATGCTTGAATGTTCTGCAAGGGTGATGAGAGATATTCGAGAACATATGTTTAATCATATGCAAAATATGCCGATAAGCTTTTTTGATGGTCATACTCACGGCGAGCTTATGAGCTATTATACAAACGATATAGATGCTATCCGTGAAATGCTTCACCACAGCATAACACAAATAATTATATCGTCAGTATCACTAATCGGTATCATTCTTATGATGATAATACTTTCAATAAGCTTATTTACGATAATAGTTGTAATGGGATTGAGCGTCTTCTTTATAGTAAAACTTATTGGTAAAAAGAGTGGTAAAAATTTTGCTACACAACAGAAAGTTGTTGCTAAAGTAAATGGCTATATTGAGGAAATGATGGAAGGCACAAAAGTAATAAAAGTCTTCAATCACGAAGAAAAAATTATAGAAGATTTTGATAAAATAAATGATGATTTGTTTGGTGTTGCTACAAAAGCTAATACTTATGCAAATGTTATCGGTCCTATAATGAACAATTTATCTCATATTTTCTATGCGATAACAACAACTGTTGGAGTTCTTACATTAACTCAGGGCGGCGTGTTGATTGCGTTTTTACAATATATAAGGCAGTTTGCTGACAGGATGTCTCAGATATCGAGCCAGTTTAATTTTATTCTTCTTGCGCTTGCTGGTGCAGAAAGAGTCTTTGCACTTCTTGATATGCCTGTTGAAAATGATGAAGGTGATGTAACCCTTGTAAGAGGTTATGAAGAGGATGGCAAATTCATTGAAAGCAATACCGTTGATAGCTGGGCATGGAAAACCGTTGATAAAAATGGTGAAGAACACTTTACAAAGCTTAGAGGCGAAGTTATCTTTGATGATGTAACTTTCAGTTATGATGGCAAAAAGACTGTTTTAAAGAATATATCACTCTTTGCGAAACCTGGTCAGAAAATTGCATTCGTCGGATCTACCGGTGCTGGTAAAACTACTATTACTAATCTTATAAATAGATTTTATGACATAGAAAAAGGTATGATTACCTATGACGGAATTAATATAAAGAGAATTAAAAAGAGTGATTTGAGGCGTTCTCTTGGTATGGTTTTGCAGGATACGCATTTGTTTACCGGTACAGTAATGGAAAACATCAGGTATGGTAATCTTAAAGCTACTGATGATGATTGCATAAATGCTGCTAAAATTGCAAATGCACATTACTTCATATCGCATTTACCCGAAGGATATGATACAATGCTGTATTCAGATGGTGCAAATCTCTCTCAAGGGCAAAGACAACTTATTTCTATTGCGAGAGCAGCAGTTTCAGACCCACCTGTTCTTATTCTCGATGAAGCAACAAGTTCAATTGATACAAGAACAGAAAAGCATATCGAAAAAGGTATGGATTCACTTATGAACGGAAGAACAGTATTTGTTATTGCACACAGACTTTCAACAGTTAGAAATTCAAATGCAATAATCGTTCTTGAAAATGGTGAGATAATTGAACGAGGCGACCATAAAACATTGCTTGAACAGAGAGGAAAGTATTATAATCTTTATACAGGAATGTTTGAATTGACTTGATAAATATGTTAAGATGGGCAATTATAGTAAAAATAAAAAAAGTTTATTATAATTGCCCAGAATTTTATAAAAACATATTGACATTTTATAAAAATTTGTTTATCATATATTGAATACTATGTAAAAAGTAATGAAATAACATTGAAGGAGCTGATTATATGTACAGTGGAAAACATTTAATACAACCGAGTGATTTTACAATTGAAGAAATTAACGATATTTTATCGCTTGCTAAGCACATCATTCAGAATCCAAAGGCATATGCCGATGTATGTAAGGGAATGGTGCTTGCAAGCCTTTTTTATGAACCATCAACAAGAACAAAGTTTTCATTCGATACTGCAATGCTTAGGCTTGGTGGTCAGGTAATAGGATTTAGCGATCCTACAACATCAAGTACTGCGAAGGGTGAAACAGTTGCAGATAGTGCAAAAACAGTTTCAAAGTATGCAGATATCATCGTTGTTCGTCATCCCAAGGAAGGTACTGCAAAGCTTATGAGTAAATTTGCAGATTGTCCTGTTATCAATGCAGGTGATGGCGGACATCAGCATCCGACACAGACACTTACAGATCTTCTTACAATCGTGAACTATAAGAAAGAAATTAAGAATCTTAAAGTTGGTGTATGTGGCGACTTGAAGTTTGGCAGAACAATTCATTCACTTGTAACTTGCTTGTCAAGGTTTGAAAACATTGAGTTTGTATTCATATCACCGGAAGAACTTAAAATGCCTGGTTATGTAAAGGAAGAAATCGAACCGCTTGGAATCAAGTATACAGAAACGGATAATCTTGAACAGGCAATGAAAGATGGACTTGATATTCTTTATATGTCAAGAGTTCAAAGAGAACGTTTTATAAGTGAAGAAGAATATCTTAGACTTAAGGACTTCTTTATCTTGACAAAAGAAAAAATGGCATTGGCTAAAAAGGATATGATAGTTATGCATCCCCTGCCTCGTGTAAATGAAATTGCAACAGAAGTTGACAGCGATCCTCGTGCAGTTTATTTTGAACAGGTAAGATTCGGTATGTATGTACGAATGGCGCTCATTATGACGTTGCTCGGAATCAAGGATGTACAGTAAATTTATAGTCGAAAGGAAGTATTTATATGATTAACGTTTCAAAATTGAAAAAAGGTATTGTTATTGACCATATAACACAGGGTTATGGCTATAAGATTTTTGAGCAGCTTGGACTTGACAAGCTTGATGACGTTGTTGTTCTTATGAGAAATGTCGACAGCGAAAAAATGGGAAAAAAAGACCTCATTAAAATTGAAACAGATTTGAAACTCAACTTTGATGTTTTGAGTATAATAGATCCGGGTATTACAATTACATATGTAATTGACGGAGAAAGAGTTAAGAAAGTTAAACTCGCACCTCCTCAGCAAGTAACAGGTATCCTTACGTGCAAAAATCCTCGTTGCATAACAAATCAGGAACATATAGACAATATTACATTCAGACTGATTGATGCCGAAAAGAAATTATATGCTTGCGAATATTGCGATGCAAGGACAAGCTTATGATTATTAAATATATAAATGCACATATAATTGATAAGGATAGCGATTATCAAGGTATAGTAATAACAGATGGTGATAGAATAGTTTATTGTGGTGAATCCGATAGTAATGATTATGCAGTTGATGAAGTTGTCGATGTAAATAACAATATTCTTATGCCTGCATTTGTAGATATGCATTGTCATTTGCGTGATCCGGGTTATCCGCAAAAGGAAACTATAGAAACAGGTATGCGTGCCGCTTTAAAAGGCGGTTACGCAACTCTTTGTGCAATGGCAAATACAAATCCTGTTTGTTCAACACCGGAGCTTGTTGAAGCTAATCACAATAAAGCAAAAGAACTTGGACTTTGTAGACTTATTCAATCTGCAAGTGCAGGTGATGACCTTGAGGATAAAATTCCTACTGATTATGAGAGATTATCAAAAGTTACGAAAGTAATAACAAATGATGGGAAGACTATATTTTCTGATGAATTTATGAGAAATTTGCTGATATCATCAAAAAAATATGGTTTTATAATCAGTACACATTGTCAACCCGAACGAAAAATCGTTGCAAGGGATATTGAACTGCTTAAAGAGGTTGGCGGAAATCTTCATGTTGGACATATTAGCACAAGAGAAACAGCTCAAATGATACGTGAAGCTTTAGCACAGGGTTATAAGATTACTTGTGAGGTTACCCCACATCATTTGATAGGTTTTGATATGGATTATCGTGTTAATCCGCCATTGAGAACATACGATGATACAGTTGCACTCGTAGATGCAATTAAGGATGGAACGGTGTATTGTTTAGCAACAGATCATGCTCCACACACAGTTGAGGATAAAGCAAACGGAATGGCAGGTATATCTAATATTGAGTATGCAATGCAAGTATATCTTAACGTGTTTTATAAAAACGATATATCGCTAAATAAATTCTCAGAGTTAATATCATATAATCCGTCAAAACTTCTTGGCATTGAAAGTGGACTTATAAAAGAAGGGTATTTTGCTGATTTGGTAATAGTCGATGCGAATTATATATCAAAAATCGACAGCAAAGAGATGATTTCAAAGTCGCATAATACGCCATTTGATGGATACGAAGTGCGTGGAAAAGTTATAAAAACAGTTGTTGGAGGAAAGATTCTTTATGATAATTGATAAGCTATATAATGATGTTCAAAAGAAAGGTCCTGTATGTGTAGGTCTTGATACACAGCTTTCATATCTCCCCCGTTATCTTTTGGATTCAGATATGTCTGTTGAAGATAAAATTTTTGAGTTTAATAAAAAGATTATTGATGCTACTATAGATAATGTAGGTTGCTATAAAGTACAGATTGCGTGCTATGAAGCACTTGGCATTGAAGGTATGAGATGCTTTTCAAGAACAATTAAATACATAAGAGAAAAAGGTGCTATTGCTATTTCAGATGTTAAGAGAGGCGACATATCATCAACTGCAAAACAGTATGCACTTGGTCATTTTACAGGCGACTTTGAAACAGATTTTATTACTGTAAATGCTTATATGGGCGAAGATGCTGTTTCACCATATTATGATTTCATTAAAAACAACGATAAAGGTATGTTTATTCTTGTAAAAACATCTAATCCGAGTGGCAAAGATTTTCAGGATATGTATATGGGTGAACATACTTTGTATCAACAAATGGGTATGAAGGTTTCTCAATGGGGTAAGAATTTCATCGGCAAATGCGGATATAGTTCAATCGGTGCTGTTGTAGGTTTAACATATCCTGAAGAGTTCAAAATTATCAAGGAAATTATGCCTGATACATTCTTCCTTATTCCTGGTTATGGTGCACAAGGCGGAACAGGAAAAGATCTTGCAAATATTTTTAAAGATGGTTTGTGCGGTGTAGTAAATTCATCAAGAGGACTAATTACAGCGCATAAAAACAAAACTGAAGGCGCAGATTTTGATTACTTCGTAAATGAAGCTGTATTGAATATGAAAAAGGATATTTTATCATGGCTCTGATAATCAAAAACAATAAAATTTCAGATAACATTTTTTTAATGACTATTTCAGGCTGCAAGCAATATGGAAAACCAGGTCAGTTCTTTATGCTAAGACCGATTAAGGGAAATATTTCCGATCCTATTCTTGCAAGACCAATTAGCATCTTTGATGTTGATAAAGAAAAAGGTAATGTAACATTTCTCTATCAGGTAGTAGGCAAAGGAACAGAAATTCTTTCATCATTGAAAGTTGACGATGAAATATCTGTTATTGGACCACTTGGAAATGGTTTTGAAATTGAGGATAATGATATTACTCTTATAGGTGGCGGCATAGGTATAGCTCCCCTGTTCTATCTTGCTAAGGAACATAGAAAGATGTTCCCCAATAGACATAGAACTATTCATCTTGGTTTTAGAGATAAAGCTATTTTAGAAGATGAGTACAAATCAATTTGTGATAATCTTGTACTTAATATAGGCGGATATGTTACAGATGATGTTGATTTTGATACTAACAATACTATTTATGTATGTGGTCCTACTCCAATGATGAAAGCTGCAAGCACACATGCAAAAAAAGTGAATAAAGATATTTATGTGTCACTTGAAAATAAAATGGCCTGTGGTGTTGGGGCTTGCCTTGTTTGTAGCTGTAAAACATCTGACGGAACGAAAAAGCGTGTATGTAAAGACGGACCTGTTTTCCATGCTTCGGAGGTATTTTATGAGTAATATTAATCATCTTGAAACAGATTTAATGGGCATTATGCTTAAAAATCCTGTTATTGCCGCTTCGGGCACATTTGGATTCGGTTCGGATTATGCTAATATAATTGATGTATCTCGTCTTGGCGGTATTAGTGGAAAAGGACTTACACTCAATGGAAGTAAAGGAAATGATGGTCAGCGTGTTTATGAAACACCGTCAGGAATTTTGAACAGTATTGGTCTTGAAAATCCCGGCGTTAGGCATTTTGTAGAGCATGAATATGAAGTTATGCGCAGAACAGGCGCTGCTGTAATTGCTAATCTTGGCGGTCATATCGAAAACGATTATTTAGAGGGTGCTAAGTTACTTAATAAAGTTGATTTAGATATTCTGGAGCTTAATATTTCTTGCCCTAATGTAAAAAACGGCGGTATGTCATTTGGTATGATTCCTGAAACTGCTGCTGAAATTACAAGAAAAGTCAAGGAAGTTTCACGCCATAAGTTGCTTGTAAAGCTTTCGCCTAACGCTTATGATATTGTAAGTGTTGCAAAAGCGTGTGAAGATGCTGGCGCTGATGGAATAAGCCTTGTAAATACATTTTTAGGTATGGCAATAGATATTGATAAAAAGAAAGCTGTATTTAATAATGTTTACGCAGGTCTTTCAGGCCCTGCTATAATGCCAATAGCGCTCAGAATGGTTCATCAAGTTTCAAAAGCAGTTTCAATTCCGGTTGTCGGACTTGGAGGAATAAGTAATTACAGAGATGCAATCGCTTTTATAATGGCAGGTGCAACTGCTGTTCAAGTTGGTACTATGACTTTTGCAGTTCCTGAAACGATGATAAATATAATCGATGGGCTTGAAAAATATTGCATAGATAACGGACTTGAAAATATTAGTCAGATAAGAGGAATTATATAAATATGGAGGTCAAAATTATGAATAGAGAAGAAAACATAAAGATTTTAAAAGAATCAGGTGCATTCTTGGAGGGACATTTCCTTCTTTCTTCAGGAAGACATAGTGGCGGTTATTGCCAGTGCGCTCAGTTGTTGAGATTCCCCGATAAAGCAGCTACTGTACTTGCTACTGTTGCAGAGCAAGTAAAAGACCTTGAAATTACAAAGGTATGCGGTCCTGCTATGGGCGGTGTTATCGTATCATATGAGCTTGCTCGTCAGCTTGGTAAAGAGAGCATATTTACTGAAAGAGTTGACAATGTAATGCAGCTTCGTAGAGGATTTACGGTTGAAAAAGGCGATAAGATTCTTATCACTGAAGATGTAGTTACAACAGGTAAATCAACTAACGAAACAATTAAAGTTCTTGAAGATATGGGTGCTGAAGTTATTGGTGTTGCTTGTATTGCTGACAGACGTTCTGGTGAATGTGAGCTTAAAATACCTGTTTATAGTGCTGTAAAGCTCAATATTGAAACATACGACGCAGATAACTGCCCCATATGTAAGGAAAACAAGCTTGCGCTTGTTAAACCAGGAAGTCGTAAGATGAAGGTTTGATTATTAAATATTATGTTGCAATAAACGCAGCAATTTTTTGCTGCGTTTATATAATATAAATCAAGGCGGTATAAGTAAAATGATAATCGATATTTTAAACGGCGAAAATTGTGTATGGGAGAGTTTAAAGTCTGAATCTGAACCAATAGTTATGTATGGTATGGGAAACGGTGCAGAGGCAATTTTACGTGTTTGTGATGAATACAAAATCAAAGTTTCTGATATATTTGCAAGTGATGAGTTTGTCAGGGGACACAGCTTTATGGGATATAAGGTTATGAAATTTTCAGAAATCATTGAAAAATATTCTAACCCTGTTATAATAATCGGCTTTGCTACACAAAAAGAAGATGTTCTTGAAAGAATATATTCCATCTCAAAGAACTATACTGTATATGCACCTGAGCTTCCTTTGTTTGGTGATGGTATATATGATAATTCTTTTTTTGAAGATAATAAAGATTATATTGAACAAACTTATTCTTTGATGAGCGATGAAAGCTCAAGAAAAACTTTTGAAAATCTGATGCTGTTTAAATTTACTGGGAAAATTGAATATCTAAAAAAAATTAATGTGCCAAGAAATGAAGTTTTTCAAAACATAATAAGGCTTAATTCCAATGAAAAATACGTTGATCTTGGTGCATATGATGGCGATACTATAAACGAGTTTATTTCTATCACTGGTGGACAATACGATTCTATAACCGCATTTGAACCAGATAGAAAGAATTTTAAGAAACTTATATCAAATGTAAGCAATTACTCTAACTTAACTGCATATGAATATGCAAGTTGGAATAAAACAGAAAATCTATCATTTTCCGGAAAAGCAGGAAGAATGTCTTCATTATATTCTTCGGGATATGAAGTTGAAGCAAGAGCGTTAGATGATGTAATTGGAAAAGCTACATACATAAAAATTGATGTTGAAGGTGCAGAATATGAAACTCTTATTGGAGCAAAAAGAATTTTATCACAATGCTCCCCCTCCCTTGCCGTTTCATTATATCACAGAGCAAAAGATTTTTTTATGCTACCATTACTTGTACATAAGTTGGCGCCTGAATTAAAAATATATATCAGGCATCATCCTTATATACCTTCATGGGAAACAAATTTATATGCAACAAAATAATCGGGAGCAAATATCTCCCGATTTTTATATTGTTAATATGGTTTTTTGAATAACTCAAATCCAATTGATTCAAGATAACGAGGTATTGATCTTACTCTTAATTGAATTTCTTCCTGTCTCTCACTTGTTAAATCATCGTAGTTCAAAATCATTGGACTTATCCTTAACTCTTCATCAAGCCTTTTGCCATATTTCCATCCATTTTCTTTCATGCTTACAAGCCAGCTTTCATGCTCAATTCTTGCAATATCATCGAGCGCTGTTCCATATAGTTCGCTTATCGAATCCGGAAGATAAGTTGTATGTGGTCTTATTCCTATTGGGAAGTCAATTGAAGATAAGTATTCTATAAGGAAGCGCAATCTATTTCTATATGATTCTTTATATTCTTCATTAAGCATTTCCCACGGTTGCATACTCTTTTCAGATTTAATACTGTTGATTTCCGCTTCAGAAGCACCACGATTTATAGCATCGTTAATTCTCTTTTCGCACATTTTTTTATGTACTGAACTCATATATTTTATTACTGCATTTTCACCGATTCTTTCAAATGCAATTTTCTTATTAAAGTCATCAGTATCAAGATGAATGTCGAGCTGTTCCATGATTGGTAAACACGATGGTGTGAATTTTTTTACTCCTGCTAATCTACTCATATCAAAAATAAATTCAATAGATCTTGTTCCATGCCTATATTGTGATGTTCTGAGCAGAGCAGATAACAAGCTTGTTGAAATATTTATGCTTCCGTCCTCTTTATTATAAATACTTGGGAATTTTCTCACCAACATATCTCGCATTAATATTGCACGTCTGATTACATATGCTCTGTCTGTAATATCTACAGGATTTGGTCCTTTTATATTTAACATACCTTTTAATCTGCTAATAAAATCAGGACCTTTTACGTGCTTAAATGCAATTTCTTCATCAGGATTAGATGGAAGAAACTTTTTAAATGATGTTGCTGTCCCGCCTGCAAAAACAAAAACAGCATTTTTGATTTTATGGATTTTACCATCTATTGTATATTCTCCATCCTGCATTGGTGCTAATAGATACTTAAGCCACCCTCTTGAAACTCCTTCATATTCACTGTCAAATTCGTCAAAAAAAATAAGTGGTATTTTTTTTGAATTTTTAATAGATTGATCCAACGATACTATCATTTGATTATAATCATTGTATTGTGATAAATTCAATGTTGTAATATCAAATTTTCCACAGCTTTTTGCTATCTGTTTTACACCGAAAGATTTTCCAGAACCAGGAGTACCAAATACTGAAATTGATAAAGGTTGAATGTAGTCATCATCACTATTCTCAACCTGATAAATATAGTCATCAAGTAAAGATTTTATCGAATGATAGCTCTCAAGCTCATCAATGTCTACTGTTTTTAATGCGCCATAGCAACACGATGGAACGTTTTTGAATAATTCAGTAGTTCCTTCTGTAACTATTTTCTGAGCTACTGCAACATATCCTCCGGGATATATTTTACAATATTTATCAAGAATACATAAATCAAATTTATTATTAAGTAGTGATTTTATGCTGACATCACTTAATCCAATTTTACAAATTGTTCCTTCATTCAATTTGTTCATTACTGATGTATAAACAGGATATAAATCAGAATCCAGATCTAGTGTCATTTGCTCGATTGTTTCAGGAGAAAACAATAAATACCATTTATAATCTTCACGAATCATTGCTCCTTCTTCATTTAAAAGAACAACTGCATTTTTGCATGATTTGAAAAAACGCAAAGAATCTAATAATTCAATTTGTGCAAGGAATGCATAAACTGTACGTTCATACGAAATCCCTCTTGTAATAGTATAATCAAGTTGGCGCAAATGTTCCATTAAAAGCAATGGTATTTTGTTACCATAAAAATTTGATAAATTCATTCCAGGTAAATACTGAACTAATTCTTCTCTGCTCCACATATGTATCCCCTATATAAATTATGGCTGCCAAATTTACAATGACAGCCATTGAGTCAATCTAACTTTTAATATTTAAATTAGTCTTCCGCCTTAAAACCGCTAAGAAGGTCAGCAAGTGAAGTTGTTGACTGCTGAATTGTGGGAAGTTGATAATCAGCATCATCACGACGACGACGTTCTGAGCGTTCAGGACGATCTGCACGTTCTGCACGTTCACGACGCTGCTGTTCACGTTCTGCTTTCTGCTGTTCTCTTGCAGCTTTCTGCTGTTCACGTTCTGCCTGAATCTGTTCCATACGCTGCTTTTTGCGTTCTGCTGCAGCCTGTGCTCTTTCTTCCTTTTCTCTGTTCAATTCTTCAACGATTTCAGGATGCTCTTCAAGGATAACATCTCTGCGGCTGAGATTGATGTGCTTTGTTTCAGCATTTACTTCAAGAACCTTGCAACGGATAACATCGCCAACGTTGATTTCGTCTTCAACTTTTGCAATTCTTCTTACACCAATCTGTGAAATATGAACAAGACCACGGATTGTACGTTCAAGTGCTACGAATGCACCAAACGGAACAATCTTTTCTACTTTACCTTCAACAATACTGCCTACAGGATACTTCTCTTCAGCAAATGTCCAAGGTCTGGGCTGAAGCTGCTTATATCCAAGACCAATACGCTTCTTATCCTTATCTACTGAAAGGATTTCAACTTCGATTTCCTGATCTACCGAC
>CADBRR010000028.1 GCA_902797145.1 uncultured Eubacteriales bacterium
GATACGGTTGCAAGAATTGTAGTTGAACATGGTGATAAAAATATGTTGGCAATATCGCCAAAAAACGATATAATAGTACCTGTAAGGAAAGATGAAGGCTTGAAGTTGAGTACGAGCGTTAAAATTGAACCCGATTTAGAAGCACCAATAAATAGCGATACTGTATTGGGGGAAGTAGAATTTTATGATGGCGATAGGATTATGTTGTCATGCCCACTTTATTCAATGGAGAGCATAAATAAAATTGAGGAAAGAAATTTCGGCTACTATTTCAAAGGATTGATTTCAAATTGGAATTAAATGCCGATACAGGTGTTTAATATGCGTCTTCAAAAATTTATGGCAGAGGCAGGAATAGCTTCACGAAGAAAATGCGAAGAATTTATAAATGACGGCAAAGTTAGAGTAAACGGAAATACAGCAACAATAGGATGTGTTGTTGATCCCGAAAACGATATAATTGAATATGACGGAAAAAGGATTTTAATACAAGAAAAAAAGATTGTAATACTGTTTAATAAACCTAAAGGTGTTATCTGCTCAAATACAGACCCACAGGGCAGGAAAACAACGAGTGATTTTTTCCGTCAGATACCATATAGACTTTATAATATAGGAAGGCTTGATTATGATACGGAAGGGCTGCTGCTTATAACAAACGATGGCGATCTTGCGTATAAAATGATGCACCCAAGCTTTCAGATAGATAAAGTCTATTATGTTGTTTGTAGCGGTAATCCAAGCGAAGATGATTTTAAAGCGCTTGAGAAAGGCGTTATGCTCGATGATGGCATGACTGCGCCTGCAAAAATCGAGAATGTAAGAAAAAACGATAGAGGCAATACATCTTTTTATATAACTATCCACGAGGGCAGGAATAGGCAGGTTAGAAGAATGGTTGAAAAAATAGGTTGTAAGACTTTGTTGCTTAGAAGAGTAAAGATAGGTTCAGTATCGCTTGGAAAGCTTGAACGAGGCGAGTGGCGATATCTTGATGAACAAGAAATAGAAAAACTATATAACAGTATGCTGCATAATAGTACAAAGTAAGCGAATTTGTAAAATTTTCAAAATAAAAGTTGAAATAATGCGGTCAATTTTGTATACTAAATTGTAGGAATTATATTTTTAAATTTACAGGAGAATATTTTAATGAAAATAGTTGTTGATGCTTTCGGCGGCGATAATGCACCGAACGCAATAATTGAAGGCACTATAATGGCAATGTCACAAAATCCTGAAATAGAAATAATATTTACAGGAATTAAAGACGTTATTGAAAAAGAGCTTGAAAAGTATACATACGACAAATCAAAGGTCGAAATAGTCGATGCTCCGGAAATTATAACTTGTGAAGAAAAGCCAACTGTTGCCATAAAAAAGAAAAAGGAATCGTCACTTGTAAAGGCTTTGCAGATTGTTGCAGATAAGAAAGCTGATTGCTTCGTATCAGCAGGCAGTACTGGCGCAGTTCTTGCAGGTGCAACGCTTATAGTAAGGCGCATAAAAGGCGTAAAGCGTCCGGCACTTGCGCCAATCATACCAACTGTAAAGGACGATACAAAAGTTTTGCTTATAGATTGTGGCGCAAATGTAGATTGTAAACCACAGTATTTGCAGCAGTTTGCAGTTATGGGAAGCGCATATATGAAGTATGTAGAGCATACAGAAAATCCGAGAGTAGGACTTATAAATAATGGCGCAGAAGAAGAAAAAGGCAATGACCTTACAAAAACAACATACCAGTTGCTCAAAAATAGTACACCGGTAAATTTTGTTGGTAATTGCGAAGCAAGAGAAATAAATTCAGGCGATTTTGATGTAGTCGTTTGCGATGGATTCGTCGGCAATGTTGCACTCAAGCTTATGGAAGGCGTTGCAGGAATGTTGATGAGTATGTTAAAATCGGAGCTTAAGGCTAATGTCAAGACAATGGTTGGCGCAAAATTGAGCATGGGCGCATTTAAAAATCTTAAAAAAAAGATGGATTATACAGAATATGGCGGAGCACCGTTGCTTGGAATTGATGGCGGAATAATTAAAGCGCATGGAAGCTCAAATGCAAAAGCGTTTGCGGCTGCAATAAATCAGGCATATATGTTTACAAAAGGAAATATTGTAGAGGTTATAAGAGAAGCAATAATTGATATGGAACCCGTTGAGGATTGACATATTTTGATATTTGTTTTAAACTATAAACTGAATATTTCTTTATGGAATTATAAAATTATTAAAAATATTTGTATTATTGAAAGGTGGAATTATTATGACTTTTGAAGAAATTCGTAAAGCTATTGCAGATCAGCTCGGGATAGCTGAAGAAAAAGTAACAATGGATTCAAATCTTGTAGACGACCTCAATGCAGATTCACTCGATGTTGTTGAACTTATGATGGATCTTGAAGAAAACAGCGGTGTTGAGATACGTGATGAAGATCTTGTAAATATCAAGACAGTAGGCGATATAGTAAAATATATTGAAGAACATAAAGAGTAAAATTCGGTACTATAATGCCCGCATTTTATAATGCGGGCAAAAAGTGTATATAAGATATAAATAAACACAGGAGATAAACGGTTAATTGTTTATGGATGTTAAAAGGCGAGAAAAACTTGAATATGTACAAAGCAAGATAGGTTATACCTTTGATGATATAACTTTTCTTGATATTGCGCTTACTCATACATCATATGTAAAGGGCGAGGGCAGAAGGCTTACGCATAATGAGAGAATGGAATTTTTAGGCGATGCAGTTCTTGAATTTTGTGTGAGCGAATTTCTTTATGAAAATTTCCCTGAAATGGATGAAGGGACTATGACACGAATAAGGGCATATACTGTATGTGAAAGCGCACTTTATGAAGTGTCAAAAATGTTTGGGATAGGGGAAGCACTTTTATTAAGTCATGGCGAAGAACATTCGGGAGGTAGACGCAAGCCATCGATTTGCTCGGATGCGACAGAGGCAGTTATTGGTGCGATTTTCCTTGACGGTGGCATAAAGAATGCAAAATCGTTTGTTTTGAGCTTTGCGACTGAGTTTGTATATAAGGCTGTTAAGATGGCGAGCACGAAGGATTATAAAACTCTTCTTCAAGAAAAGATTCAGAGTACCCATGCAGGAACATTGCATTATGAATTAAGAGGTGAAAAAGGACCGGATCATAAGAAGACTTTTATGATGGACGTTCTGCTAAATAATGATGTTGTCGGAAGTGGTGAAGGCGGCAGCAAGCAGGAAGCAGGACAACAGGCTGCAAAAGCGGCACTTGAATTTATAAACAGGGGCGTAAACAAAGGTGAGATTAACAAAGCTTGAAATAAACGGTTTTAAATCATTTGCAAAAAAGACAGATATAAGGTTTGAAGATGGAATAACGGCTATTGTAGGACCTAACGGAAGTGGAAAGAGCAATATTGTTGATTCTATCAGGTGGGTGCTTGGCGAACAAAGCGCAAAAGCGTTAAGAGGCACGAAGATGGAAGATGTAATTTTCGATGGCACAGAGAAGTTAAGACCACTTTCATATTGTTCTGTTACCTTGACTTTTGATAATAGTGATGGCAGATTGCCTATTGATTTTTCGGAAGTCAGTGTTACAAGGAAAGCTTATCGATCGGGTGAAAGCGAGTATGTTCTTAATGGAAGAACTTGTAGGCTAAAAGAAATTAATGAATTGTTTCGTGATACAGGCATTGGAAAAGAAGGCTATTCTATAATTGGACAAGGTAGAGTTGACGAGATACTTTCGGATAAGTCGAATGCAAGGCGACAAGCGTTTGAAGAAGCTGCTGGCGTAATGAAATATAGAACACGAAAGGAAGAAGCTGAAAGAAAACTTGATAATACGAGAAAAAACCTTGAAAGAATAGGCGATATACTTTCAGAGCTTGAACAGCGTGTTGAACCGCTTCGTGAACAGAGTGAAAAGGCAAAACAATATCTTGTTTTTCGTGACGAATTAAGAGATCTTGACTTGAATGTTTTTCTTGTTCAGCATGAAAAACTCAATGAAAGAATAAAAGGATATAATGAAACAATAGTCGGAATAGATAGCGATATTGCTTTTCGTGATGAAGAATTTATACAAGTTTCAAAAAAATGTGATGATGGCGAAGTGGAAGAAAGAAAACTTGTAGATGAAATAAATGGCATTCAGACAGAGCTTATTGAGATTTCATCTCAAATTCAGGAAAAGGTTGGCGAATCCAACGTTTTAAAGGAAAAAAAGAATGCCGATGAAAAGCAGATAGAAAGAATTGAATTGAGCGATAAGCAAAGCGAAGAAAAGCTTATAGAATCAATAAATGTAATCGAAGAAAATAAAAAAACACTCGATGAAAAAAAGCTTGAGCATGAAAAACTCAATACGCAGCTTAGTGATTTTGAGCAGCAGTTTAATTCTTTGAATCAAGAAATAGTAGAAAACGAAGAAATGCTTGATTTGAAGCAGAACGCTGCATACGAAGCAATGAATAGGCTTTCTGAAGCAAAAACAAATATGTCAAGGCTTGAAACAATGAAAACAGCGCTTGGCGATAGACTCAATAAAACTTTCGGGCTTATAGAAGATTCGAAACAGGAAAACAAAGAGCTTAACGAAGAACTTGAAGACGAAAATAAAAAGCTTGAAAAAATAAAAAATGAATGCAAAGAATCTGTTTTAAAGCTTGATGAATCAAGAAAAGTTATGGATTCATACAACGAAGAATATAAAAGTTCAGAAAGAAATACGCATATTCTTGAACAACAGCTTAATACTGAACGATCAAGAAAACGTGTTTTGACCGAGCTTAAGGATTCGTATGAAGGTTACTATTCAAGCGTAAAAAATGTTTTGCGTGATAGCAAACGTGACATGGAACTTGCAAAGCATATAGAAGGCGTTATTGCAGAAATAATTTCTGTGCCTGATGAACTTGAATCAGCTATAGAAATGGCGCTCGGTTCTGCGATGCAAAACATTGTTACTAAAACGGAATACGATGCAAAATATGTAATCGAATATCTTCGCTCAAGGAAATATGGAAGAGCGACCTTTATGCCGCTATCTTCTATGAGTTCAAGAACTTTAAGCAGAGATGAACGAAATATAATTGCAGTAAATGGCTGTTTGGGAGTTGCAAGCGAGCTAATTGGTTATGATGAAAAGTTCAGGAATGTAATTGAAAATCTTCTTGGAAGAACAATTATAACTGAGAATCTCGATATCGGTATAGAGCTTAATAAGAAGCTTAGGTCTTCATTGAGAATTGCAACACTTAAAGGCGATATAATAAATCAAGGCGGTTCAATGACTGGCGGTAGCCTTCAGAAGCGTGAATTTAGCATTCTTGGAAGAGAACGAGAAATCAACGAACTCAATAAGATTTGTTCGGATATTGAAAGCAAAATTTCTGCTGAAAAGAAAAAACTTGATGATATTAAGAAAAAAGCTGATTTATCATATGAACTGTTCGATAAAGCAGGCAAAGAAGTTCATGAAAACGATATTGCCGTATCGAAGCAGAGCGATAAAATAAAAGTTTTGGAAAAATATATCGCTGAAAGTGATAAAAAAATTTTAGAACTTACACTCGAAAAAGAACAGCTTGAAGATAATTTAAAAGACGTTGAATCGCAGATAAATGAAGCTGCCAACGCAAGCGAAACAATTGAAAAGGGTAGTGATTCTTCTAAAGACGATATAAAGCTTATGCAAAAGAACTTGACGACTATGCGTGAAAGGTTGAATGGTTTGAGCAATTCTGTTTCAGAAACGAAAATAAAGCTTGTAGCGAACGAAAAGGAAATTTCAGGAATAGAAAAGGAAAATTCGAGAGTTCGTGATGAAATTGAAAATAGAAAGAATGCAAAAGCGAAAGGTATTGATGAAATATCGGAGCTTAAAAATGAGATTGAGAACTTGAGCGTAAAGCTTGAAGCGGTAGAAAAGACTATTGCCGCTGATATGCTTGAAAAACAAAAACTCGATGATAAACTTAAAAATATTGATAATCTCAAAAATCAGCATATTGAAAAGCTAAATAATTATCGAATAAAGCGAGATGAGCTTAACCAAGAAATCCAGCAGTTGCGTGAACGAAGACATAGAATTGAATTGAATCTAAACAAATCCGAAATGGAATTACAGCAGATGCAGGATAGAATATGGAACGATTATCAGCTTACATATGATAATATCAATCCTGTTACGAAAATTACAAGCGTTTCTGCTGCACATCTAAGAATTGATGAGCTGAAAAAGCTTATAAGGGAATTGGGTAGCGTTAATGTTGATTCTATAGAGGATTATGAAAATGTTAAATCGAGATATGATGAGCTGAAAAAACAAAATGATGATTTGTTGAAAGCTGAGAATGATTTGAATACACTTATAAACGAATTATCAAAGACGATAGAAAGTGTGTTTAAGCAACAGTTCCGATTGATACAAAAGAATTTTACAGAGGTATTTACGGAATTGTTCGGTGGCGGAAGAGCAGAACTTTCGTTGACGGATAATAACGATGTTCTTAACTGTGGCATAGAAATAACAGCGCAACCACCAGGAAAGAACTTGAAATTGTTATCTCTGTTGTCAGGCGGTGAACGTGCGCTTACAGCTATTGCACTTTTGTTTGCAATGCTGAAATTAAAACCAACAGCTTTTTGTATACTCGATGAGATAGAAACATCACTTGATGAAGTTAATGTCTCAAACTTTGCGAATTACCTGAAAGACTATTCTCAGGATACGCAGTTTATTGTAATAACACACAGAAAAGGAAGCATGGAGGTTTGTAATGCAATTTATGGCGTAGCTATGGAAGAAAAAGGTGTTTCTAAGATAATTTCAGCAAAATTTGATAATATTGCATAGTACATTTTATAAAATGAAAGGAGATAATTATGGCAAAGAAAGAAGGCTTTTTTTCAAAGCTGTTTTCAAAAAAGGAAAAAGAAAATAATGCACCCGTTAAAGAAACGGAAAATGTAAAAAAATCTTTTGAAGCAACAGAAAAAGAAGAACCGATTAAAGAACTTGATGAAACAGTTGAGGAAATTGAAACTGTAACTGAAACGGTTGCAGAGCAGGAAATAGGCAACGAAAATGAAATCAATGATGTTGAACCGATTGTTGAACAACAGGAAATTGAACCCGATGCAGGAAATGAAGCCCAGTTTGAAAACGAGCTTGAAAGTGAAATAACTTCTAATAATGAGGTTATAGAAAATACAATCGAAGAAATTTCAGCAGAACCCGAAAACAATAACTCTGAAAAGAAAAAAGGCTTTTTTGCAAAGCTTCGTGATGGACTTGCAAAGACAAGAAATTCAGTTGGCGGTGTGTTTGATGCGATTTTTTCAGGCGCAGGAAAACTCTCTGATGATTTTTATGATGAGCTTGAAGAGGCAATGATTATGGCTGATATGGGCATGGAAACGACATCAAAGCTTCTTGAAAAACTTAAACAAATCGTAAAGGAAGAAAAGATGACAGAAACTGCCCAGGCAAAGCAGGTGCTTAAAAAGATTCTTGCAGATGAAATGCGTCCTGAAGATAATTTCCTTGAAAATGCCGATAAGGCAGTTATACTTATCGTTGGCGTAAATGGCGTAGGTAAAACAACATCTATCGGTAAGCTTTCAAACTATTATGTTTCAGAGGGTAAAAAACCACTTCTTGCAGCAGCGGATACATTCAGGGCAGCAGCAGCAGAACAGCTTACAGTATGGGCTGAAAGAGCTGATGTTCCGATAGTAAAACACGGGGAGGGTGCAGATCCTGCCGCAGTTGTGTTCGATGCAATAGCATCATATAAGGCAAAAAAGAGAGATTATCTCATTTGCGATACAGCAGGCAGGCTTCATAATAAAAAGAACCTTATGGATGAACTTGCTAAAATTAGAAGAGTAATAGCAAGGGAGCTTCCGGATGTTCCTTGCGAAGTGCTCCTCGTGCTCGATGCAACAACAGGGCAGAATGCTATTGCGCAGGCTAAAACTTTCGGAGAATCAACAGGACTTACCGGTATTATTTTAACAAAGCTTGATGGTACTGCAAAAGGCGGAGTAGTTGTTGCTGTAAAAGACGAACTCAACCTGCCCGTAAGGTTCATTGGTGTTGGCGAAGGAATAGACGATTTACAGCCGTTTGATGCAGATGCTTTTGTTGAAGCACTGTTCTAATAAAAAAATAAAAAATTAGCAAAAAATGCTTGACATTTGCATAAAAAGCGTGTATCATATCTATGGTGTAAAGGTTGTAGCCTTTACACCACCAAAAAAGTAGGTGGTTTTGTGGAAAAAAACGTTGAGCTTGGGGTGTTGCTTGATTATTATGGTGACTTTCTCACAGATAGGCAAAAAAAGCTCATGGAATATCATGTAGCTGATGATTTGTCGCTTGCGGAGATTGCAGAAATGGAAAATATCTCAAGACAAGGCGTGAGGGATGCGCTTATTCGCGGTGAGCAGCAGCTCAGAGATATGGAAAAAAAGCTCGGAATTGTTGCAAAGACATTTTCTACTGTCCAAAAACTTTCGGAGATTGAGAAGCTAATTAATGATTATGATTGCTCAGATTTGTTAAAAAATGAATTAAAGGCTGTCATAAAGGAAGTAGTTGACATATGGGAGGATAATCATGGCATTTGACGGACTTTCCTCAAAATTGCAGAATATATTCAAGAATCTTAGAAATAAGGGTAAGCTTAGCGAAAAAGATGTAAAAGATGTAATGCGTGAGATAAAGCTTGCATTGCTCGAAGCTGACGTAAACTTTACCGTTGTTAAAGATTTTATAAAGAAGACAACTGAACGTGCAGTAGGCTCAGAAGTTCTTGAAAGCCTCACACCTGCACAACAGGTCATAAAAATAGTAAATGAAGAACTGACATCGCTTATGGGCGGTACGGTTTCGAAAATAGAGTTTGGCTCTCAAAATCCATCGGTTATATTGCTTGCAGGTCTTCAAGGCGCAGGTAAGACAACTATGGCAGGTAAGCTTGCAAACTATTTGAGGAAGCAGTATGGAAAAACTCCGTTGCTCGTTGCTTGTGATGTTTATAGACCGGCTGCTGTAAAACAGTTGCAGGTTGTTGGTGAAAAGTTGGATGTACCTGTTTTTGAAAGAGGGCAGGAAGATCCAATAGAAACTTCAAGGCTTGCAATAGAATATGCAAAACGCAACCTCATGGACTTGGTTATTGTCGATACGGCTGGACGACTTCATATTGATGAAAATATGATGGATGAGATTGCCAAAATAAAGGAAACTGTAAAGCCTGCTGAAATATTGCTTGTAGTAGATGCGATGACGGGTCAGGATGCAGTAAATGTTGCAAAATCATTCCATGAAAAGCTTGAGCTTACCGGTGTTATTTTGACAAAGCTTGACGGCGATACAAGGGGTGGCGCAGCGCTTTCTGTAAAGGCTGTTACAGGAAAGCCGATTAAATTTTCGGGAATTGGTGAAAAGCTTACAGAAATTGAACCGTTCCATCCTGATAGAATGGCTTCAAGAATATTGGGAATGGGCGATATGCTCACCCTCATTGAAAAAGCTGAACAGGCATTTAATGAAAAAAAAGCTCAGGAGCTTGTTGGAAAAATCAAGAAAGATGAATTTACTCTTGAGGATTTCCTTGAACAGTTTGAGCAGATGAAGAGTATGGGTTCAATGCGAGATATTCTTGGAATGATGCCGGGCATGGACTCAAGCAAGCTTGACGATGTAGAGATTGATGAAAAGGCGACAGCAAGAATGACCGCTATAATCAAATCTATGACGAAGCAGGAAAGGCTCAAGCCTGATATAATAAATGCAAGCAGGCGCAAGCGAATTGCCAGAGGCAGCGGAACGAGCATACAGGAAGTAAATAAGCTTCTTAACCAGTTTGATAGCACGAGAAAACTTATGAAACAGTTTACTGGTGGCAAAAAAGGTAAGAAGAGAGGCAAGTTTAGATTGCCGTTTGGAAAATTTTAAGATATTAAGTTATAAAACAGCAGATAACGGAAACCGCAATTATCGGTGATACCGTTTCAATAAAAATATATTTATTTGTATTTTCAGGAGGAAACTATTATGTTGAAAATCAGACTTCGTAGAATGGGCGCAAAAAAAGCACCTTTTTACCGTATCGTAGTTGCTGATTCAAATGCTCCCCGTGATGGCGCATTTGTTGAAGAAATCGGTTACTACAATCCTATTTCAGAACCCGTTGAACTCAGAGTTGACAATGAAAAGGCAGCTCAGTGGATCAAGAACGGCGCACAGCCTACAGATACAGTAAGAGCACTTCTCAAGAAGAGTGGAGCTATTAAGTAATGGCTGAAGAAAACATTTCAAAGGCTGAAAGCATCAAGGAACTTGTAAGATTCGTTGCAGAGAGCCTTGTTGATAAGCCCGAAGAGGTAAGCGTTACGCTTAAAGAAGAAGAAACTTCCGTTACAGTACAGCTTTCTGTTGCACAGGATGATATGGGCAAAGTAATAGGAAAGCAGGGCAGAATAGCAAAAGCAATAAGAACTGTTGTAAAAGCAGCGTCTGTAAAGGAAGATAAAAAGTATATCGTAGAAATTCTTTGATTTAATCTTGTAAAAAGGGTGCAGAATGGACAACACTAACTATCTCAGAGTAGGATTTATACTTCGTCCGCACGGAGTTCATGGAGCTGTAAAAATACAGTCGTTGACAGACGATAACTCAAGGTTTAAAAAGCTCAGCGATGCGTTTATAGAATTGAACGGAAAGATTAACCCTATTAAAGTTCAAAAAACTAACGTTCAGCAAGATGATATATTTGTAGAGATAGAAGGCATTGATGATAGGAATGCAGCCGAAAAGCTCAGGAATGCATATATTTGTGTCGACAGAGAGCATGCAGTCAAACTTCCTGAAGGTATGTATTTTGTTGTCGATATAATAGGATGTAATGTGTTTTTAAGTGACGGAGTAGAAGTCGGAAAAGTGCAGGATGTTCTTGAAACAGGTGCAAATGATGTGTATGTCATAAAAGGAATTTCATCAACAGGAACCATAATGATACCAGCACTTAAAAAACTGCTTGTAGATGTTGACATCGAGCAAAAGAAGATAGTACTTGATAAAGATGTCTTTGAGGAGGTAGCACTCGTTGAAGATTGATATATTGACTATTTTCCCTGAAATGTTTGGTGGAGTTATAAATTCGAGTATAACTAAAAGAGCGGTTGAAAAAGGCATACTTGAATTTAATATTCATAACATACGTGATTTTTCACTTAATAAGCATAAGAATACCGATGATTATCCATTTGGTGGTGGGCCGGGAATGGTGATGATGGCTCAGCCAATAATGGATGCTATCGAAAGCATAGAAGGCTATGAGAGCGCAAGAAAGATTTATTTAAGTCCAAGAGGGCGTGTGCTTTCAACAGAAGTTGCAAAAGAGCTTTCTAAAGATGAACATCTTATTCTTTTATGCGGTCATTATGAGGGAATTGATGAAAGGGTAATGACGCTCATTGATGAAGAAATTTCAATAGGCGACTATATCCTGACAGGTGGTGAACTACCTGCAATGGTACTTATAGATTGCGTAAGCAGATTTATAGACGGAGTACTTGGTTGCGAAGAATCTGCACAGGATGAATCGTTCGGGGATGGGTTGCTTGAATACCCACAGTATACAAGACCATCGGAATATCGAGGAATGAAAGTTCCAGAAGTCCTACTAAATGGCAATCATGCACTGATAGCCAAATGGCGAAGGGAACAATCGCTTCTTAAGACGCTTGAAATGCGACCCGAACTTATAGATAAGTGTGAACTCACAAAATCTGATAAGAAATTTTTAGACGATATAAGCAAAAGTAAGGAAAAATAACTTGTAAAATTAGGCAAAAAATAAAAAAAGCCTTGAAAACTAATAATTGGTATGTTATAATTGCGTTTATGAGATAAGCGGTCCTCTGTAGGAACACGACATGAACGCTTTGTAGAAGGGAGTAAAACTATGTCTGACATCATCAGAGAATTAGAAAAAGAACAGCTTCGCACCGATCTTCCTAAGATCCAGATTGGTGATACAGTTCGTGTATATGTAAAAGTTATTGAAGGTACTCGTGAAAGACTTCAGAATTTTGAAGGAACAGTAATTAAAATGCAGGGTGGCGGCATCCGTAAAACATTCACAGTTCGCAGAATGTCATACGGTGTTGGCGTTGAAAGAACATTCCCCTATCATAGTCCGAGAATCGGTCGTATCGAAGTAGTTCGTCACGGTCGTGTACGTAGAGCTAAGTTGTATTACATCCGTAACCGTGTAGGTAAGGCTGCTAAGATCGTTGAAAAGTTTGAAGAAAAGTAATTTGAAATTTTAACAGGTGG
Organism: uncultured Eubacteriales bacterium; assembly: GCA_902797145.1. Classification (GTDB taxonomy): domain Bacteria; phylum Bacillota; class Clostridia; order Christensenellales; family CAG-138; genus RUG14239. Next base: position 12,361 of record CADBRR010000028.1, read on the forward strand.
TGTCACTATTCATAAGCGTCAAATGATGCTTGTTAAGTGACATCATTTTTATTATAAAAGAAATAAGAAAAAGGAAGAGAAAAGTGTTAATACAGTGGTATCCGGGACATATGGCGAAAGCACGCCGTATGTTGATAGAAAATTTAAAGATTATAGATGTAGTTGTTGAAATAATTGATGCCCGTGCGCCTTTGTCAACAAGGAATCCAGATTTTGATGACTTGTTTGTGCAGAAAAAAAGGGTAATAATAATGAACAAAAGCGATCTTGCATCACCAGTTCAAACAAAGCGATGGATAGAGTATTACAAGAAAAATGGAATACAAGCTATTGAATTTGTGGCTACAAATTCTTCACGCAAAAAGAATGCTGTAGATTTAATTGAAAAGGCAGCGGAAGATGAGGTCGTGAGATTGAAACAAAAAGGTGTAAGCAAAACAGTCAGGGCAATGGTAGTTGGAATCCCTAATGTAGGAAAATCAACATTTATAAATAGAATAGCAGGTGCTACAAGGGCGCAGGTAGGTGATAAACCAGGTGTTACAAAGGGAAAACAATGGGTTAAAATTACTCCATATCTTGAACTAATGGATACACCGGGGCTTTTGTGGCCAAAGCTTGAAATTGAAAAATATGCACAGCATCTTGCTTTTATAGGTTCTGTAAAAGATGATGTAATGGATGTCGAAAGGCTTGCAAATTACTTGCTTGGAGAGCTTGTTTTAGTATGCAAAGATGATGTCGCTTTAAGATATAAGAAAATTGGCAATATAGAAAATATCGAATATATAATTAGTAATATCGAGTCAAATTATGATTTGCTTGAAGCTGTAGCAAGGAGTAGAGGTTTTATTTTAAGCGGTAATGAACCTGATACTGAAAGGGCAGCAAGAATAGTGCTAGATGAATTTAGAGCAGGCAAGATTACAAAAATTACACTTGATAGAATAGAAGATATCGGAAAATACGATAACGTAGAGGATAATAATAATGAAAAATAAAATCAGCGAAGCCGAGCGATTGTACAATATGACGGAGCATGAAAGAATGTTCTGGAATAAAGGAATAATCGTGGCAGGTATGGACGAGGTTGGCAGAGGTCCACTTGCAGGACCGGTAGTTGCAGCTTGCGTTGCACTAAATGGAGATGCGCTTATTGAGTATGTCAATGACTCGAAAAAAGTAACAGAGTTGCGCAGAAAAAAGTTATCGCCTATTATTAAAGAAAATGCTATTGCATATGGAATAGGATATGTCGATAACGAAGTGATTGATGAAATAAATATTCTTAATGCGACGAAGCAAGCATTTAAAATAGCTTTCGAGCAAATGAATAGCGGTGATATTAAAATAAGGAATGTGCTTGTAGATGCTGTAAAGGATCTCGATATCGACGCAGAGCAACATCCATTGATTCATGGCGATGCATTAAGCTACCTTATTGCGGCAGCATCAATCATAGCTAAAGTAGATAGAGATGAATATATGATGAAAATGCACGAAATATATCCAGAATATGGATTTGATAAAAATAAAGGTTATGGAACGAAACAGCATATTGATGCGCTTAAAAAATATGGTCCATGTCCGATTCATAGAAAAAGTTTTATAAAGAACTTTGTTAAATAATATGTTTGATAAAATTAAAATAGGTAGTAACGGAGAAAAAATAGCGCTGAGATATTTAAAAAAACAAGGATATAAGCTGCTTGAAAAGAATTATCGAAAACTCAGATGTGAAATAGATTTAATAATGTATGATAAAAATACAAATTATTTAGTATTTGTCGAGGTAAAGACAAGAAGCGGCGATACATATGGTAGCGGTGCTGAAGCTGTGACAAATTTAAAGCAGGAAAATATTATTAAGGCAACAACAGTGTATTTGAGAGAAAATAATTATTTTAACGAAAAAATACGATTTGATGTAGTCGAAGTTAATGCTGAAAATAAAAATGTAAAACATATTATTTCTGCATTTACTTTATAGAAAAAATTTGCTATTATTTGTAATAGCAGTAAAATTTCAAATGAAAGGAAAACAGTAAAATGAAAAGAACACTTAGCTTTATTATTGTTGCTGTAATGGTGTTGATGGCGGTTTGTCCAACAGTTCTTGCTGAGAATAAGAACATATTCAAGGTGGATTTTAACACTGCTGTTTACGGCGATAATAATATTCCGAACGGATGGTCAACGCATGAATACGATTCGGGTATAAGTATGTTCCTTGTTGAAAATGATGATACAAAGGGAAAATGTGTAAAAATAAGCAGTGGCTCTGAAAACGATGCAAGGCTTTGTTATGAACTTGCTGTTGAACCTAATACAAGATACAGAATTAAATGCGAAGCAAAAGCTGTAAATGTAAAAGATGGGGCAGGTGTTTGCATTTCTGTACTTGGAACTTATGCGGTAAGTGATGGACTTCATGGCAACACCGATTGGCAAGAACTCGAACTTGTAGGAAAAACTGATGCAAATCAGAAAAGTATGACGATATCACTTGCACTTGGCGGTTATAGCGCAACTTCGAGCGGTAATGCTTTGTTCAGTTCCGTTTCAGTTGAAACATTAACAGATGAGTATGCTGGAGAGGTAAAGGAGTTTTCGTATCCCCAAAATAATTCTAAAGCAAATAACGATTCAGAAACTAATCCTTACTTAAAAGAAGGCAGAGTTCCGTATCTTGGTTATATCATTTTAATTGCTATAGTTTCTGCTATTGCCTTTACATTCATTTATGGCAGAAGCATAAAGCCCAAAAATGTAATTAGTAATCCTGATAATGGTAGAAACAATATTACGGAAGTAATATGCTTTTTAGTGATAGCTTTGATTTTTAGATTCATTCTATCGTTTGTATTTGTCGGGCATCCGACCGATATAGCTTGCTTTAAAGGTTGGTCAAATCTTGTATACGAAAAGGGATTCAGTAATTTCTATACATCGGGTGTATTTACAGACTATCCACCAGGATATATGTATGTGTTGTGGGTAGTAGGATTTATTGCTGATATATTTGGATTGAAATCAGGTGCAGGATTTACATTGCTTGTAAAATTGCCTGCAATTATTGCAGATATTGCAAGCGCCTATATGGTATATAGAATTGCAAGAAGGATGAATCTTTCACATAATAAATCGCTTGTTCTTATGGTTGTAATGGCACTCAATCCTATGATGGCATTTGTTTCGGGTGCATGGGGTCAGATTGATTCAATACTTACACTCTTGCTGATAGCTGTTTGTCTGTGCTTTACAAATAAAAAGATTATTCTTGCAGGCGCAGTTTATGGTCTTGCAATTCTTGTAAAGCCCCAAGCGCTTATTGCTGGCCCAGTGCTTGCTGTAGCATATTTTGCGTTAATATTTGAGAAAGATTCTGAAGAGAAAATAAAGAATCCGATATTGAAAATATTGCTTGCAGTAGCTTCGGCTGTAGCTGTAATATTTGTTTTATCTCTCCCATTCAAGGGGAGTCAAGACCTGTTCTGGATAGTAGATAAATATGTTTCGACATCTACATCTTATCCATACGCAACGGTAGAAGCTTATAATCTATTCGGATTGCTTGGAGGAAATTGGGAAAAAGTTGAAACAGCAGTTCCTATAATTGGAATAAGCTATAAGCTCCTCGGAACTATACTTATTGCACTCTCAATAGTGTTCGCAATGTATATGTACATAAATGCTCGCAAGAGTAATAAAAAAGGTGCTTTACTGTTGTCAATGGCATTTGCATATAGTGCAGTATTTTCACTTGGTCATTATATGCACGAAAGATATTTATATCCTGCAATCGTATTAACTTTATTTGCATTTTTGTACTATAATGACAGAAGGCTGTTTAAGTGCTTTGCAATACAAACTATAGGAATGCTTATAAATGTTTTGGCAGTATTTGCAATTTCAGCAGGCAACGAGTTTAGAGGCGATGAATATAATGCAGTTGTTTATGTAGGGTCTGCAATAAATGTTCTAAGCTTCATTTACTTCACATATGTTTGCACAGACATAATGCTGTGCAAGAGGATTTCTCCTGCTTATGAAGGCAATAGAAAGGAAAAACAACTTCCGCCTGAAGAACAGGAAAAAGTAAAAGAACAAGAAAAACAGTCAAAACTTGAATCAATTTTTGCACCACGTGATACAAAATTGAATTTGACGAAAAAAGATATATTTATTTGCCTTGCGCTTACAGTAGTGTATGGATTTATTGCACTAACTAACCTTGGAACAACACAAGCGCCTGTAACACAATGGGCTGCTAACTCTGCCGATGAAGAAATCGTATTTGACTTTGGCGGAACTGTTAATATAGCAGAAATACGAGCATTTGGCGGAATAGCAAGAAACGGTGTTCTTAAGTTTACTGACGATGCTGGTAATGAATATTCTCATAAGCAGGAATATACACAGATGTATAGGTGGTACAAGCTTCTTGATGCTAATACAAAGATACAAACATCAAAGCTTAAACTCGAAGTTAGCAGGGGTAGTGCTTTATATAATGAAATAGCATTTATAGATAACGATGGTAAGTATATACCTGTAAAAATAATATCGGGCGATGAAAGCGCATTGTTGCTTATAGATGAACCTGAACAAGTTCCTGCAAATCCATCAAATATGAACGGTATGTATTTTGATGAATTGTACCATGCAAGAACAGCTTATGAGCATCTTCATAATTTAGAACCATATGAAATAACTCATCCACCGCTTGGAAAGATTATAACAATGGTTGGTGTTGCAATATTCGGTATGAATGCTTTTGGCTGGAGAGTTATGCCTGCATTGTTTGGAATATTTATGGTTCCGATAATGTATATGTTCGGTAAACGATTGTTTAAAAAATCCGAATATGCACTATTGATGGCTGGACTGTTCGCATTTGACTTCATGCATTTTGTTCAGACAAGAATATCAACTATTGACGTTTATGGCGTATTCTTTATAATTTTGATGTTCTATTATATGTATCAATATTATAATATGAGCTTTTTTGCAGATGGATTGAAGAAGACCCTCAAACCGCTTGCGCTTGCAGGATTGTTCTTCGGTCTTGGAATTTCATCTAAGTGGATATGCTTCTATGCAGGCGGCGGACTTGCTGTTATATTGCTCATATCGCTTATTAAGCGTTATAAAGAGTATAAGTTCGTTATGAAAGAAGGGGACGAGGAGCAGAAGAAAATTGTCAGAAAGTATTGGATAAATGTTATTAAGACATTATTGTGGTGCTGTGTTTTCTATCTTGCAGTTCCTGCTGTTATATATGTTGCATCATACTTGCCATATATGATTTTTGAGAACAATTATAGCTTGTCTGTTGTTATTGAAAATCAAAAATATATGTTCAATTATCATAGTCAGCTTGTATCAACTCATCCATATGAATCTGAATGGTGGAAGTGGATAGTAATGATGAGGCCAATGTGGTATTATAAGGGAGCATTTGCTTCAAGTGGAAACGGACAATCAATATCTGCGTTCGGTAATCCTGCTGTATGGTGGGGCTGCTTGATAGCTGTAATTGCACTTATTGGAACGGTCGCTAATAACAAGAAGAAAACTAATAATGTTACTACAATAGCATTTATTGGAATAATAGCAAACCTGCTTCCATGGGTATTTATATCTCGTTCAACATATATTTATCATTATTTTGCAACTGTTCCGTTTATAATCATATGTGGCGTAGAAATGATAAAGAATCTTGACGAAAAATATCCTAAATTTAAATGGATAAAGTGGGTATGGCTTGCATTGACTATTGCATTGTTTGTTGTATTCTATCCTGTTTTAACAGGAATAGAAGTACCTGTAACATACTTAAACTCACTTGAATTGTTTAAGAGTTGGGTATTTATGAATTAGTAAAGAAGTTAGCTTAAATACAGGTGGTTTTGCAATTTGTTTAAAGCAAATTGCAAAATCTACTTGTATATTTTAAAATATGTGGTAGAATATTGAATTATATAATAAAGTTGTAATTTCGTTCGGAGGGTAAAAATGCTAAAGAAAATTTTACAGTTTATAAAATTTGGTATAGTTGGAGTAATGAATACTCTTGTAGATTTTATTGTTTTCACATTAATATGCACAATTTTTGCAGTTGATAAGGATTCAGGATCTTTAATTGTAACAGTTATCAACCTAATAGCTTATTCTTGCGGTGTAGCAAATAGTTATTTCTTCAATACAAGATGGACATTTAAAGGTGAACGAAACGAAAACAGAAAAAAGGAACTTATACTTTTTATTGTTATTAATATAATTTCATATGTAGTAAATAATATGGTGCTCCTTCTCTGTAAGAGTATTCCGGCAATAAGCGGTATTGAACTGTTCGGAATAGAGCAATTCGGATTCTATGTATGTAAACTGATAGCAACAGCTGTTGGAATAATAGTCAATTTTGCAGGAAACAAGTTGTTTGTATTTAAAACAACTGATAAGATAGAAAAATAATATTAAAAGGGAAACATATGCTTTCAAAAATAAAAAGTCACGGATTAAACGGAATTAGTGGTTATCCTATTCAAATAGAAGTAGATATATCAAATGGACTACCATCGTATGAGACAGTAGGGTTGCCTGATGCCGCCGTACGAGAGTCAAAAGAAAGAGTCCGTTCAGCGATAAAAAACTCAGGTTATGAATATCCTATGAGTAAGATAACTGTAAATCTTGCTCCTGCTGATACTAAAAAAGAAGGTTCTGTATATGATTTGGCTATAGCCGTGGGCATACTTGCAGCAACAAATCAAATAAAAAGTCTTAAATTTGAGGAGTTCTGCTTTTTCGGGGAACTTGCACTTGATGGAACAGTAAGATGCGTATCGGGTATACTTCCTATGATAATTGATGCTTATAATAATGGGAATACAAAGTGCATAGTTCCATATGAAAATGCCGCTGAAGCAGCGTATATAGCTGGTACAACGATTATTCCAGTTAAAAATCTTGGTCAGGCAGTCAGGTATTTTAATGGTGAAGAAGATATAGAACCATATCCATTGAAATCGTGGAATAATTCTGAAAATATAGTGCGTATGGATTTTTCTGAAATAAAAGGTCAGAATATTGCAAAAAGGGCAGCGGAAATAGCAGTATCGGGCGGTCATAATATTTTGCTTATAGGAACTCCGGGTTCAGGCAAAACTATGCTTGCAAGAAGCATTCCATCTATATTGCCTGATTTGACTTTTGAAGAAGCACTTGAAATTACAAAAATCCATTCCATAATTGGTGAAATAAAGGGGAATAATGGCATAGTAAATGAAAGGCCATTTAGAGCACCGCATCATTCAGCATCGCTTCCATCGCTTATCGGTGGAGGGTCAAAAGCATTGCCTGGAGAAATTAGCCTTGCGCATTATGGTGTGTTGTTCCTTGATGAATTGCCAGAGTTTAATAAAAGCGTTCTTGAAGCGTTAAGGCAACCGCTTGAAGATGGATTTGTAACAGTTACAAGGGCAAATGCGAAATCTGTATATCCGTCCGATTTTATGCTTGTAGCTGCAATGAATCCATGCCCATGCGGAAATTATGGTTCAAGGATAAATGAATGCAGATGTACTCAGGTGCAGGTTCAGAGATACCAATCTAAAATAAGCGGACCGTTACTTGACAGAATTGACATCCATGTAGAAATGACAGAGGTTGGATATTCCGATTTATCACAGGCAAAGCCATCTGAAAACTCTGCAACAATAAGGGAAAGAGTGAATAAGGCGAGGAAAATACAACGAGATAGATTTGAAAAAGATGGTATTATATATAATTCGCAGATGACTTCTGCGCTTATGAGAAAATATTGTAAGCTTGATAAAAAAGCTGAAACAATACTTAATGCGGCTTTCGATAACCTTCATTTGAGCGCAAGGGCGCATAGTAGAATACTCAAAGTTGCAAGGACGATTGCGGATGTAGAAGGTCAAAAGAATATTACTTCTGATAATATAATAGAAGCAATTCAGTATAGAAGCCTTGATAGAAAATATTGGGGTAATTTTTAGTTGCATATAAAAAAATAAAGGAATGACATTTATGTACGAATATAAGGAGGAAGAGCGTTATATTTTATGGCTTAATCTCGTATTAGGACCAGATATTAAAAAATATAACGATATAATGGAATATTATGGAAGTGCCAAAGAAGCGTTCTATGATTGTTTGAAAAACTCGTCAGGCTTTTCAAAGATGAATGGCTTAAAGGTCGCAAAAGAAAAGCTTGCTCCGAGGGCAAATGAAAAAGAGATTGATACTTATTTGAAACAACTTGAAGCGGCAAATGTTAAAGCGGTAACGTTGGAATCAAAAGGCTACCCTGAGCTTTTAAAACAAATACAGGATCCACCATTTGTTTTATATATAAAAGGAACTCTAAGACCAGATATTAAACTTCCAATTGCGGTAATTGGGTCAAGGGCGTGTAGCGATTATGGTAGAAGAGTTACAAGAATGCTTACAACAGAGCTTGTGCAAAATGGCGCGTGTATAATTTCAGGTCTTGCAACAGGTATTGATTCAATTGCAGCAGAAGCAGCGCTTGAATGCAGTAACAGCGATTATCCTACTGTAGCCGTTTTAGGTTCGGGAATTGACGTAGTTTATCCTGCAAGTAATAAGCAACTGTATAATAAAATTATCGAGCGTGGTGCGGTTATTTCAGAATATACTATAGGAACAAGAGCAGAAAAATATTATTTTCCGATAAGAAATAGAATAATTAGCGGAATGGCAAAAGGTGTTCTTGTTACGGAAGCAAGAGAAATGAGTGGTACGAGAATCACTGTAAATTATGCACTTGAAAATGGCAGGGATGTATTTGCAGTTCCAGGTAGAATAACTGACATAAAGAGCAATGGCACAAATAAAATGATAAAAGAAGGAAATGCAAAGTTTGTAACTTGTGTTGCTGATATTTTAGAAGAATACCAAATTTATTCGGGAAACTCAAGGGTTGCTAATATCGTAGATGTTTCAAGTCTTGATGAAAATGAAAAAATGGTATATAATTTGCTTGAACTCGGTGAAAAATCATTTGACGAAATTTGCGAAAAAACTGATTTTTCTCCTGTTAAGTTAGGGCTAATACTTACATCAATGGAGTTTGCAAATATAGTAAGAAAATTGCCGGGTAACATTTATAGTTTATAATGAATTAATTAAAATATTTTAAAATATAATATATGGAGGAATACCCCATGTCTGATGTATTGGTTATCGTAGAATCACCAGCAAAGGCTAAAACTATAGGAAAATTTCTTGGAAGTAAATATAAAGTAATTGCTTCAAACGGACATATAAGGGATTTGCCAAAAAGTCAGCTCGGTGTTGATGTTGATAATAATTTTGAACCTAAATATATAACACTTCGTGGCAGAGGCGATGTTTTAGAAAAGATAAGAAAGGAAGCAAAAGCTGCAAACAAAATTCTTCTTGCAACCGACCCTGACCGTGAAGGTGAGGCAATATCGTGGCATCTTGCGAAGATTTTGAAGCTTGACGATAATTCAAAATGCCGTATAGTGTTTAATGAGATAACGTCAAATGCTATAAAAAAATCTGTTAAAAACCCACGTGCAATAGATATAAATCTTGTAGATGCGCAGCAGGCAAGGCGTGTTCTTGATAGACTTGTAGGTTATAAAATAAGTCCTATTTTGTGGGCAAAGGTTAGAAAGGGTCTTTCCGCTGGCAGGGTTCAATCTGTTGCCACACGAATATTATGTGAACGAGAGCAGGAAATAACAAACTTTGTCCCTGAAGAGTATTGGAATATAACAGCAACTTTAAAGGATAATAAGTCAAGGCGCAATATCGAAGCGAAGTTCTATGGCATAAATGGCGAAAAGACAGATGTCAAGAATGAGCAGCAGGCAAATGAAATAATAGAGAAAGCAAGCAAAGGCGAATTTGTCGTTGCGGATGTTAAAACGCAAGTGAAATCAAAGCACGCACCTGCACCGTTTACTACAAGTAGTTTGCAGCAGGAAGCATCGAGGAAGTTGAACTTTACAACAAAGCATACAATGCTTATAGCTCAACAGTTATATGAGGGTATTGAAATACATGGCAAAGGACTTACTGGTCTTGTTACATATATACGTACTGACTCTGTAAGGATTTCAGAAGAAGCGCAGGCTCAGGCTATTGAGTTTATAAAGGATAAATATGGTGATAAATACGTTCCTGAAAAGCCCAATATATATAAAGGTCGTAAGAATGCGCAGGATGCACATGAAGCAATAAGACCATCTAATGTTAATAATACGCCGCAGGAATTGAAAGCGTCACTTAATAATAATCAGTATAGACTGTATAAACTTATATATGATAGATTTATCGCAAGTCAGATGACAGAAACGAAGTATGAAACAAATACTGTAACAATAAATTCTGACGATTGCACATTTAAGGCAAATGGAATTAAGACACTCTTTGATGGATATACAGTAGTTTATACTGAAGGAAAGGATGAACAGGAGGAAAAAGAAACATCTTTGCCGGAGCTTGAAAAGAACGATACACTCAAGCTTATGAAGATTGCTTCCGACCAAAAATTTACTCAGCCTCCATCAAGATATACAGAAGCATCTCTTGTAAAACTGTTGGAAGAAAAGGGGATTGGAAGACCGAGTACATATGCTCCGACAATTTCTACTATAATCGAAAGAGGATACGTTGAGAGAGAAAAGAAGATGCTTAAACCAACAGAGCTGGGATTTGTTGTTACAAAAATTATGAAAGATAATTTCAGCGAGATTGTTGATATTAAATTTACTGCCGATATGGAAGAAAAGCTCGATGAGGTTGAAGAAGGCAAAATCGAGTGGAAAAATGTAATAGGTGAGTTCTATGTTCCATTTAAAAACAATCTTGATATTGCATCGAAGAATATCGAAAAGGTTGATATTCCCGATGAAGTATCGGACGTTGTGTGCGATAAATGCGGTGCAATGATGGTATATAAGAGCGGAAGATATGGAAGATTCCTTGCCTGTCCGAATTTCCCTGAATGTAAGAATACAAAGCCTATAATTGAAAAGATTGAAGTAAAATGCCCCAAATGCGGTGGCGATATTATAAAAAGAAAATCTAAAAAAGGCAAAGCCTTCTACGGTTGTGAACATTATCCGGATTGTGATTTTGTATCATGGGATAGACCTACTGCACAAAAATGTCCAAAATGCGATAGTATGATGGTTCAGAAAATAGGGCTTCATGGAGCGTACCTTATGTGTTCAAATAAGGATTGCGCCTATGTAGCAAAGACGATTAAAAATGAGTCGTCAAAGGAGCAAAAGATAGATGAATGATGAAATTGTTTCTGTAGTTGGGGCTGGTCTTGCAGGTTGCGAAGCTGCATACCAGATTGCAAAGCGTGGAATTAAAGTAAAGCTTTATGAAATGAAACCTGAAAGAAAATCGCCTGCGCATAAAAGCGATGACTTTGCAGAGTTGGTATGTTCAAATTCTCTGCGTTCAGATAGAATACAGAATGCTGTAGGACTGCTTAAAGAGGAAATGCGTAAGCTCGATTCGCTCATAATGCGTATTGCGGATAAGACGAGAGTTCCAGCTGGTGGCGCACTTGCTGTTGATAGAGTTGGTTTTTCAAAGGCAATAACAGAAGAAATCAAAAATAATCCGTTGATTGAAGTAGTGAATGAGGAAGTAGAGAGTATACCTCAATCACCTGTAATCGTTGCAACAGGACCATTAACTGATGGAAAACTTATGGACGATATATCGGAAAAGCTTGGAGAAGGTCTGCATTTTTTTGATGCAGCTGCACCAATTGTTACATATGAATCGCTCGATATGAATAGAGTTTTTAGAGGTTCAAGATACGATAGAGGCGATGATTATCTCAATTGCGCAATGACGAGAGATGAATATTTCGCATTTGTAAACGAACTTATAAATGCTGAAACAGCACCACTTAAAGAATACGAAAACTTCAAGGTTTTTGAAGGATGTATGCCTGTTGAGGTTATGGCAAAGCGTGGAATAATGACGCTTGCGTTCGGACCACTTAAACCAGTTGGAATAACGTGCGAGAATATGAGTGAAAAGCCGTTTGCTGTTGTGCAGTTAAGGCAAGATGATGCAGATGGTAGACTCTATAATATTGTAGGTTTTCAAACAAACCTTAAATTTCCTGAACAAAAGAGAGTTTTCGGCTTGATTCCGGGACTTGAAAAAGCGGATTTTGTAAGGTATGGTGTTATGCACAGGAATACATTTATAAATTCGCCAGGGAAACTTGGATATGACTATCAGTCAAAGAAGTACGACGGAGTATATTTTGCAGGACAGATAACGGGTGTTGAAGGCTATATAGAAAGTGCATCAAGCGGACTCGTTGCAGGAATAAATATTGCAAGGAAAATAAAGGGTGAATCTGCGATTGATTTTACGAGGAAAACATCAATAGGAGCTTTAACACATCATGTGTCCGAATATTGCGGAAGCGATTTTCAGCCTATGAACGCAAATTTCGGGATTATGGATTCAATAGAAAATCCGCCTCGCAATAAACAGGAGAGATATACACTCATAGCAAATAGAGCGCTTTCGTTTATTGATGAATTGATAGAGGCGAATGGGATATAATTTTATAATGTAAAGGGAGGAAAATACTTATATGGAACAGATGAAAGGTACTACAATAATTGCCGTAAGAAAAGACGGTAAATGTGCCGTAGCTGGCGATGGCCAAGTTACAATGGGTCAGGCTACAATTATGAAAAACTCAGCTAAAAAAGTACATAGAATATATAACAATGAGGTCGTTATAGGTTTTGCAGGTTCAGTAGCTGATGCTTTTTCGCTCAGAGAAAGATTCGAAACTAAGCTTGAAGAATATAGCGGAAGCTTAAAGCGTGCAGCAGTTTCACTTGCACAGGATTGGAGAAGCGATAAGGTTATGCGTCAGCTTGAGGCATTGCTAATCGTTGCAAATAAAGATGATTTGCTTATTTTGTCAGGAACAGGTGAAGTTATTGAACCCGATAACGGAATTGCTGCAATAGGTTCAGGTGGAAATTATGCTTATGCTGCTGCAAAGGCATTGAGCGAAAATACAGAGCTCCCTGCTGATGAAATTGCAAAAAAAGCTTTGCTTATTGCATCGCAGATATGCGTTTACACAAACGACAATATAGTTTGTGAGATAGTTTAAGGAGGTAGTGATATGATGACTCCAAGAGAAACAGTCGAAGCACTCGACAAATATATCGTAGGTCAGGAAAAAGCTAAAAAAGCTGTTGCAATTGCGCTCAGAAATCGTTATAGAAGAAGCAGACTCACTGAAGAATTGCGTGATGAAATTACGCCTAAAAATATAATTATGGTAGGTCCTACAGGTGTAGGTAAGACAGAAATTGCAAGAAGGCTTGCAAAACTCGTTGACGCACCGTTTATTAAGGTCGAAGCTACAAAATTTACAGAAGTAGGTTATGTTGGCAGAGATGTTGATTCCATGATAAGGGATTTAGTTGAAACATCAATAAGAATATGTAAGTCAAAGAAGCAGGAAAGCGTTAAACTTGTTGCGCAAGCCGCAGCAGAGGAAAGAATTATCAAGATTTTGACCGATGAAGAAAATGGCGAGAGCAAAGATAACGATAATATGAATAACGAAATGTCGCCACTGCATATGTTGTTTGGTGGGGCACAGAAAAAAAGTGAACCAGTTCTTAGCGAAGAGGAAAAGCTTGAGCTTAAAGAAAAGAAAAAATCTGTTACAGAAAGACTTAGAAATGGCGAACTTGAAGATAAGCTTATTTCTGTTGAAGTAGAAACAAGCGCAACAGGAGGAAATGATGCATTCCTCGCAATGGGCATTGATATAAATGTTAATGAAATACTTGGCGGAGTTCTTCCTAAAAAGAAAAAACAGCGCAAAGTAACAATTAAAGAAGCAAGGCGAATATTTACTCAGGAGGAAAGTGAAAAGCTTATTGATATGGATGAAGTTATTCGTGAAGCTGTAGAAAAAACAGAGCAGGACGGCATAATTTTCATTGATGAAATTGATAAGATTGCAGGCGCAGACAGAAAAAATGGTCCTGATGTTTCAAGAGAAGGCGTGCAGAGGGATATTCTTCCTATCGTTGAAGGAAGTACTGTAAACACGAAGTATGGTCCTATAAGAACTGATTTTATTCTCTTTATTGCAGCAGGTGCATTCCACGTATCGAAAGTATCGGATTTGATACCTGAATTACAGGGAAGATTCCCGATTAAGGTAAATCTTGAACCGCTTTCTGTTGAAGCTTATAAGAGCATTCTCGTAAAGCCTAAAAACGCTATTACAAAGCAGTATGCTGAACTTTTGAAGACAGATAACATAAATCTTACATTCACAGATGATGCACTTGATGCAATAGCAGAACACGCTTATATGGCAAATGCAACGAGTGAGAATATTGGCGCAAGACGATTGCATACTATTGTTGAAAACTTACTTGAAGATATTTCGTTCAATGCAGGCGGCAATTATCCTGAAACTGATGTCAAGATTGATAAGGATTATGTAATCGAGCATTTAAAGGGCATAAATGACGATGATGATTTGCAGAAATACATTATTTAATGTTTAAAATTAACAAAATAAGGCAACTATAATATCGCAGCAATGCGATATTATTTTTTGTGGAAGGAAATGTATATGGAAGCAATAATTATTTCAAGAAAATGCAATGAGTTAGAACCATTAAACGATAAATCGTCAGATTTGCTATTAAATGTTGTCAATAAAAGAATTATTGACTATATAATCGGATTTTTGAACAATAACGGTATTCATAAAACAACTATAATTACCGATAATAATATAACTGATTTGCGAAACTATATAGATAAAAACTATCAAGAAAACAAAAACAATATAAGCATAGAATATCTGAGTCAAGAAAAAAATCCGATTAGCTTGCTTGAAACATATGTAAACGATACAACGCTTTTAATAAATGGCAACATAATTACAGATTGCGATATATCTTATGCGATTGATTTTCATAAACGGAGAAATTCTATATTTACAATTATTACTAAAAATTGCAACAATAAATCGGAGTTTGGATATGTGCTTACTGACTATGACGGACTTGTCGTGGAATGTTCAGATAAAAGAGGTATAAGTGATATAGTGAATTGCGGAATTTATATCATCGAACCATATGCTTTTGAAAATAAAGATTTGTCAAGCATAGAAAAAGAACTCATACCGCACCTTGTTTCTACAAACGAAATGGTATTTGGCTGTGAAATTGCGGAATATTGGGCGAACATATGTAATTTAAAAACATATTCATCCGCTTTTAGCGATATTCTTGATGGAAAATGCAATACTTTTAAAATGGTTAAAGATAAATATGGAAATTATATTGGCAATAATGTAAGAGTTTCCCAGAACGCAAGGATTAAACCACCGGTGTTTATAGGTGATAATGTTACAGTTGGAGAACATACAGTAATAGAGCCGTATTCGTTTATTGGAGAAGGAACGATTATCGGTCGAAATAACAATATAAAGAACTCTATAATAATGAAGCATACGAGCATAGGCGATAGCATAACAATAAGGGGTGCTGTAATAGGAAAAAATTGTATTATTTCCAATGGAGTAAATATATATGAGAATGTGGTTTTAGCAGATAATGTATCGGTTGGAGAATGGACAAATATATTTGAATCCGTCAAAGTGTGGGAAAATAAAATACTTGCGCCAAGAAAAGACTATAATTCCGATATAAAATGGAGTGACAATTACGAAGTAACAGAAAATGTTGGAAACCTACTTAATACGGAATCAGCATTAAAAATTGGAAAATATATTGCTTATATAAATAATGTGGGCAGTTATGATAATGTAATTGCATTATCAACAGATGGGAATCCCATAAGTGTTATGCTTTTGCATAGTGCAGTGTCGGGAGTTATATCGTCAGGGGCAGATGCTATAAAAATAAGCCCTGCGCCTGTTTTTGTTTTAAAGCATATGATAAAACAAAATTATTTTGCAGGCGGAATCTATTTATTATATGATGAAGAAAATAATAAACCATGTGCTATCATATTCGATGAAAGTGGTAGGGAATATGATTTAAATAAATTTATGATAAATGCACTTAAAGTAAATTATAAGGATAATAACATTTATGGTGTGGGTATTATTGAAGATTTGCAAGCTGGACCATATGAATACATATCTGAAATTATGGAAAAAGCAGATGTTGATTCTATGCGAAATTATGGTGGTGTATTGCTGATATCCGCCGATTTAATTACAAAAAGAATGATATCTGAATTGTTTTATAGATTAGGATGGAAGTGTATTTATACCGATAAATCCGAAGAAGAACTATTGCGTGAAAAAAATATAATCGGTGCAGATATAGCCTGTGAATTGAGAAGAATGGAAATGAAATTATATTACGAACATAAATTGGATAATTCAGTGCTTGATAATATAATAAAGAATTATAAAAACAGTGACAACAAAGAATATGATATCGTTGAAAAACTTGTAATAATTTCAGAACTGATTTCGAAAGGCTTGTTCAATGAACTTTATGAATTAAACAATAACATAAAGGAATCTATAAAAACATTAAGTTGTAACGAAGATGAAAGGGCAAAAATTATTAGAACAGTATCGGAAAACGCATATAAAGACGATATATGGGTAAATGAAAATGATTTTGAAATAAATGAAAAAAACGGAAAAGTTAAAATAACAAATTCTGTAAATGGAAAAATAAAAATAATAGCAAGTAACGCAAATTATGAATATGCCCAGGAATTATGCGATATATACGACAAGCGTTTAAGAAATATATTATATCATAATTGAAATATATCTTGAAAAAAATATAAAAAATGGTAAAATATAGATATATTAAATTGGATTAGTTTAATTATATTGTCATAATTGACGATAGATTGGAGATAGTTTTGTTCAATATTGTATTGGTTGAGCCGGAAATACCGCAGAATACAGGTAATATTTCAAGAACTTGCGCAGTAACAGGTAGTGCACTGCATCTTGTAAGACCATTAGGGTTTAGTGTTGATGATAGATATTTGAAACGTGCAGGTCTTGATTATTGGAAAGATTTGGAGCTGCACTATTATGATAGCTTTGATGAACTTGTTGAAAAAAATAAAGGTGCAAGGTTTTTCCTTGCATCGACTCACGCAGAAAAAAATTATGCGGATTTTGAATATAAAGATGGAGATTTTATAGTTTTTGGTAAGGAAACAGCAGGGTTAGGACCGAGAATATTATCAATGTTTCCCGAAACATCAATACGTATTCCTATGCGCCCGCAGCAGCGATCGCTAAATCTATCAAATTCGGTGGCAATTGTACTATATGAAGCACTCAGGCAAAACGGATTTAATGGAATGAATTGACAATAGATATTTAGATGAAAGGAACTTAGATATGAAGCATATCCCAAATATTCTATCAACTTTAAGGATTCTTATGGCAGTAGGGTTTGCTATATTCTTCTTTAATCATATGTATGTCGAAAGTCTTGTAATTTATGTAATTGCGTTCATTACAGATTTACTCGATGGTTATCTTGCAAGAAAATATAACTGGATAAGTGATGTGGGTAAGGTTCTTGACCCACTTGCAGACAAGCTTATGCTTATTTGTGCGCTTGTATGCTTCTGCTTGAATGCGTGGGTTCCGTGGGCAATGGCTGCTGTTGTTGTTCTCAAAGAATTGCTTATGATTATAGGAGGAGCGTGGCTTTATAAGAAAAAAGTTGTTGTCTATGCAGATTTTTTTGGAAAATTCGCAACTGGTATGTTCAACGTGGCAATAGTTCTTACGTTTCTTAAAAATGCTCTTAATTGGGAATGGCTTGGAATTTCAAACCTTGTAGTTCTTTCAATAGCAATTATTTGCGCAATAATAGCCTTAGTTCATTACGCTAAGGCTAATGGGTTGCTTCCATCAAAAAAAAGTTGATTTAACTATAAAACAATATCCGATAATGATTTTATATCAAAAGCATCGAAATATTTGTTTTCAAGCGGAATCCATAAATTTGTGAATTTTTCAAGCGATTCAGCTCCGTTTCTTTCAAGGATTCGGAGCTTTTGTGTTTCATAATCAATATCCGTAAATATCTTTAAATCATAAAATCCCTGAAGTGTGGGGTGCATACTGTATGATCCCTCTATAATGTTAAGCTTTTCGGGAGTAACGAATATCTCTTTTGAAAAGTCGCATATAGAGCAATCATATACCCTGTATGAAAATGGTTTGTTACTCTGTATACCATTTATGACTTCCTCATAAAACCTTTCGTGGTCTACATTCTCACCCGGTGTTGATAGTCGCTCTGCTGTTCTCATAGATGGAGTGAGAAAAAAATCATCCATATGAAAAACATTTGCATCATATCTATCTGATATTAGCTTCGCAAGTGTCGTTTTACCGCTTGCACTTTTACCATCAATTGCAACGATAATATTATTCCTGTTAGAATTTAATAGTAAATCTATTTTGCAGAAAATATTTTCAATTTCAGTTGAGCTTGCTGAGAAATTTTTCAACATTTATAATAAACCTTTCATGTGTGCCTGTGCCTATAATACCAGTTTCATCTGAAGCTTTAACTTTGAAAACGAGACGCTTTCTGTCAATTTCGATAAGCTCGCTTGTGCAAATAACTTCCTTGCCAATAGGAGTAGCCTTTATGTGGCTAACATCAATATGAGTACCGACTGTGTCCATACCTTCTTCCATAAATGGAGCAACACTCTCGCTTGCCGTGTATTCCATAAGTGCAATCATTGCAGGTGTAGCAAATACATCAAGATGTCCACTTTTATATTTTGATGCAGTATTAGTGCTGTCAACTGTTATTTTTTGAGTTCCTTTAATTCCTGTTTCTAACATAGTGTTTTTCCTTTCATAAGTTATATTTAAATAATAACACGATTTTTTAAATCAATCAACAGGTATTGATTTTTTACAAAATTGACTATAAAATATTATTTATCGACAATATGTACGGAGAATAATTTTATGTATGAAGTTAATTTTATTGATAATAAAGCAGTAATCACCAATCTAAAAAATTTCGACCTTGCAAAATGTTGTAGTTGCGGACAATCTTTTAGATGGACAGAGAATAATGGTATATGGTCTGCTGTTGCACTTAATAGATTTATTTGCGCTGAGCAGGTTGGCGAAACACTGACTATCTATCCATGTAACGAAGAAGATTTCGATTTATGGAAAAAGTATTTTGACCTTGATAGGGACTATGATAGAATAGAAAATGACGTTAGGAATGATAAAACGCTTGCACCTTGCGTAGAATATGCAAACGGAATAAGGATTTTTTCGCAAGACCCGTTTGAAACATTAATTTCATTTATAATTTCAGCAAATAATAATATCAAAAGAATAAGCAGCTCAATAGATAAGCTTTCACGACTTGCGGGTGAACTTATGGAGGATAATGAACATTATATGTTCCCAACACCTGATGCAATTGTAAATTTAACAGAAGATGAAATTCGTTCGTGTGGCGTAGGGTTTAGGGCTCCGTATATAAAAGAATCTGCAAAGATGGTGCGTGATGGATTTGACTTAAAAAAGCTTAAGGATATGGAACTTGACGAGGCGAGAAAAGAGCTTCAGAAGTTTCCGGGCGTAGGTCCTAAGGTCGCAGATTGCGTATTGCTGTTTTCACTTTCGCACTATGATGCTTTCCCGATGGATGTGTGGATGGGAAGAGCAATGAGATATTTGTATTTTAAGGATTGCGAACCGACTAAAAAACAGATGAATGATACAATAAAAGCACTCGGAAAAGAAGCCGGAATAATACAGCAATACATTTTCCATTATGCTCGTGAGAATAGCATAAAAAACTAATATAGGGTAGTTTAGGTAGTAAAATTTGCAAAAAAATTACTTTTTATATTCAATAGGTATTGACCCATTGCAAATTTACTGATAAAATGGAATAAATGCAAATTGTATTTATTAATTTGTTATACATAATTCCACCTCAGGGGGTATAATCTACAATGAAAGATTACACAGCTAAAAACATTCGTAACATCGGTATCTTCGGTCATGGCGGCGAAGGTAAGACAACTTTGACAGAAGCTATGCTTTTCAATGCAGGCGTTATTGAAAGAGTAGGCAAGGTTGAAAACGGAACAACAGTTACTGACTACGATCCCGAAGAAAAGAAGCGTAGCATTTCTATCAATGCAGCAATCGCTCCTATCGAATGGAAAGACGTTAAAATTAACCTTATCGATGCACCAGGCTTTTTTGACTTCTATGGCGAAGTTGCAGCAGCAATGGAACTTGCAGATGCAGCACTTATCGTTGTTGGTGCTGTTTCAGGCCCGGTAGTAGGCGCTGAAAAGGCAATGAAGAT
This sequence comes from uncultured Eubacteriales bacterium, assembly GCA_902797145.1. GTDB lineage: Bacteria > Bacillota > Clostridia > Christensenellales > CAG-138 > RUG14239. The sequence goes on from CADBRR010000028.1 coordinate 32,811, forward strand.
GTGCCATAAGAAGGGTAAGGCACGCATGATGGTAGTAAATCAGATGGATCGTGAAAATGCTAACTTCGAAAAAGTTATGGAGCAGATAAACGAAAAGTTTGGTCCTTCAGTAGTTCCTGTACAGCTTCCTATCGTTGAAGGCGGCGCATTCAAGGGCTATGTTGATGTAGTAAATCAGACAGCATATATGTTTGATGGTAAGGGCGAAAAGGAAGTAGCAATTCCTGCAAATCTCCAGAGCGAAGCAGAAGATTTCTATGGTAAGCTCACAGAAGCAGCTGCTGAAACAGATGAAGAACTCATGGAAAAATACTTTGAAACGATGGAACTTTCAAAAGAAGAAATTATTGCAGGTCTTAATAAGGGCGTAAAGAGTGGTGACATTACTCCTGTTTGCTGCTGTGCTGCACAGCCCAATATCGGTATCGCAACATTGCTTGATAACCTTGTTAAGTATATGCCTTCACCTGATATGGTTCCTGCACGTAAAGCTGTTGATGCAAAGACAGGTGAACCTGTAGAAATCAAGATGGATGGCAAGTTTGCAGCTCAGGTTATAAAGACAGTTGTTGATCAGTTTGGTAAGTACTCAATCGTTAAGGTATATTCAGGCGAACTCAATTCAAGTGTTGCTGCATATAATGCAAATGCAGAAAACACAGAAAAGCCAGGTACTGTATATATGATGAGAGGCGCAAAGAATATTCCTGTTGATAAGATTATCGCAGGCGATATAGGCGCAATGTCAAAGCTTCAGTACACAAAGACAGGCGATACACTTTGTGATGCATCAGCTCCTGTTAAGTTTGAAGCAATTGAATTCCCGAAGCCTTGCATTTCACTTGCTGTAACAGCAAAGAAGCAGGGTGAAGAAGATAAGGTATTTGCAGGACTCAATAAGCTTCTTGAAGAAGATCCTACAGTTTCAATGGAAAAGAACGTTGAAACAGGCGATGTTCTCTTGAATGGTCTTGGCGAAATGCACCTTGATGTTATCTGCGCTAAGCTCAAGAACAAGACAGGCGTTGAAGCACAGCTCTCAGATCCGAGAATCGCATATCGTGAAACAATCAGAGCAACAGCTTCAGCAGAAGGTAAGCATAAGAAGCAGTCGGGCGGTTCAGGTCAGTTTGGTGTTGTACAGATGAAGTTTGAACCTCTCACAAATGGCGAAGATTTCGAGTTCGTAAACGCAATCGTAGGCGGTGTAGTTCCTAAGGAATATATCCCTGCTGTTGAAAAGGGTACACGTGAAGCTCTCCTTAAGGGCGTTCTCGCAGGATATCCGATGATTGGAGTTAAGGCTACACTTTATGATGGTAAGTATCATCCTGTTGATTCAAAGGAAGTTGCATTTAAGAGTGCTGCAAGGCTCGCTTATAAGGCAGCTTGTGCAAAGGCAAGCCCTGCTCTTATCGAACCTATCAATTGCTACTATATCACAGTTCCTAACGATTGTACAGGTGATGTAATGGGCAACCTTTCAAGCCGTCGTGGACGTGTGCTTGGTATGAACCCTGTTGAAGAAGGCACAGAAATCGTTGCAGAAGTTCCTTATTCAGAAATGTTCAAGTATGCAACAGACTTGCGTTCAATGACACAGGCTCGTGGTTCGTTCAGATATGAATTTGTTCGTTACGAAGATGTTCCTGCAAACGTTGCACAGAAGATCATCGAACAGGCAAAGAAGGACGAGGAAGAAGAAGAATAATTCTATTTGTACAGAATTTAAACCTATGTGGGTGTGCATCCGTGCGCACCCACTTATTTTGATATATGAAAAATAAAGATAAAGATATAGAAAAATATAATAACGAAATATTGAATAGATTGAGCATTTTTCTTAATGATATTCCCAAAAGCATAAAGAAAAACGATGTAGAAGATATAGAAATTCAATTTAATCTCAGCAAAAAAGAAGCTTTCTCTATATTGCTTGGAGCTTGCCTCGGTCTTGATATTGCGGATAATAAATTCGATAGAGAAATATATAACCTCTATTTTTCTAATATGATTCATTTTGAGGATATAAAAAAATACCACGATGATTTGTATTATAAAAACATAAGGTTCAATGATATTTCAAACGGAAAATGGACTTTAAAATTTGAAACGATTGATGCTTATGAACCATTTGTATGCGACGATATGGTTGAAATGGATGATGGTAGAGTTATCCCACAAATAGGATTTTTTGATTGTGAATATAGATTTCCTGCAGTACTTGAAAATGACAGGGAATGGATGACGCTACTTCCTAATGAAACAAATTCGCAAAAAGAAGCGATAGATGAAGCTTTCGGTAATGTTGTAACATATGGAATGGGACTGGGGTATTTTGCATATATGGTTTCTCAAAAAGAAAATGTTAAACAAGTCACCGTTGTTGAAAGAGATGAATCCGTTGTTGATTTGTTTAAAAAGCATATTTTGCCACAGTTTGATAATAAGGATAAAATTAAAATTATAGTATGCGATGCTTTTGAATACGCAGAGAAGATTGCGCCACAGCAGAAGTTCGATTTTATGTTTGCCGATATATGGCATGATGTCGATGACGGAATAGATTTATATAAGCGTTTTAAAAATCTTGAATATTTGAACGCAAATACGAAATATATGTATTGGCTAGAAAAGACGATGAAATGCTATTTAAAGAATATATAAATTAAATAGTTATTGAGAAATTATCGGGTAAATGTTATAATATAAATGTGCATAGATTTTGCGCATATGTGATTAAAGAAATAAAAAAACAAAAATATATATGAAAGGGCATATTGCGATACTCGCATTGTAAAGGTATTAGAAAATGTCAAAACTTATTGAATGTATTCCGAATGTAAGTGAAGGAAGAAGAATGGACGTTGTTGAAGAACTCATCAATGTAGTAAGAAGCGTAAACGATGTAAAACTTCTTGACTATTCATCAGATGCAAGCCATAACCGTAGCGTTATTACATTCGTTGGAACACCCGAAGGCGTTGAAGAAGCAGCAGTAAAGCTTGCAAAGGCTGCAAGCGAGAAAATCGACCTTACAAAGCATACTGGTGAACATCCGAGAATGGGCGCAATTGATGTAGTTCCGTTCGTTCCGATAAGTGATGTAACAATGGAAGATTGTATCGAGATTTCAAAGAAAGTTGCTGAAAGAATATATAACGAAGCAGGAATACCTGTATTCCTTTATGAAGAATCAGCATCAGCTCCTCACAGAAAGAACCTTGCAGAAATTCGTAAGGGTCAGTTTGAAGGTATGGCAGAAAAGGTAAAAGAACCAGAATGGATACCTGACTTTGGCGGAAGTAAGATTCATCCGACAGCAGGCGTAGTAGCAGTTGGCGCAAGAATGCCACTCGTAGCATATAACATTAACCTCAATACTTCAGATGTTAAGATTGCAAAGACTATTGGTAAGATTATTCGTGAAAAGAGTGGCGGATTCAGGGCAGTAAAGGCTCTTGGCATCATGCTTGAAGATAAGAATATTGCACAAGTTTCAATCAATATGTGTAACTATGAACAGACTCCTCTTTATAGAGTATATGAAACAGTAAAGATGGAAGCTGCTCGCTATGGCGTTGAAGCAATCAATAGCGAAATCATTGGTCTTACTCCGAGAAACGCTCTTGTACAGTCCGCAGAATATTACCTTATGCGTGATGGTAAGTTCACAGGCAAAGAAACACCTGAAGAAATGGTTGATGCAGCAAAGATGTACCTTAAACTCGATGAATTTGACGAAGAAGGTCAGGTTCTTGAAAACCGTATGAAGTAATTCAAAATGGATATACAGGACAGAATTATTTATAATATAGGCGTTCTTGCAACAGCAGAGGGCAGAACGCCTCATAAAGGTAAGGAACAAGGCGATATTAAACAGATAGAAAATGCCTATATTGCAATTAAAGATGGAATTATATCAAAAATAGGTTCAGGCGAAGTAGATAAAAATCTCATAGGCAAAAATACAGAGCTTATAGATGCACAGGGAAAGCTTGTAACGGCAGGACTTGTTGATGCACATACACATCTTGTGTTCGGCGGCTGGCGTGAACACGAGCTTGCATTAAAACTTAAAGGTGTTCCGTATCTTGATATTTTAAGACAGGGCGGAGGAATTTTAAGCACTGTAAGAAGTACGAGAAGTTCGAGTGAAGATGAACTTTATGAAAAAACGAGTGAAGCACTTGAAGAAATGCTCAAGCTTGGAACTACTACTTGTGAAGCAAAGAGCGGTTACGGACTCTCACTTGAACATGAAATAAAGCAGCTTAATGTTGTAAAAAGGCTTAACGAAAGCCAGCCAATAGAGCTTGTGTCTACATTTATGGCAGCTCATGCAGTACCGGAAGAATATAAGGACAATAAGCAAGGCTATGTTGATCTTATTATAAATGATATGCTTCCTTTTGTAGCGGAGAATAAGCTTGCACAGTATTGTGATGTTTTTTGCGAAACAGCAGTATTTGATAAGGAAGAATCAAGAAAAATTCTTACAACTGCGCAGAAACTCAATATGGGTGCCAAAATTCATGCTGATGAAATTGATGCAATTGGCGGTTCACAGCTTGCGGGTGAAATTCATGCAGTTTCTGCAGAACATCTTATAGTAGCACCTGATGAAGGCATAAAGTCAATGGCTGATGGTGGTACTATTGCAGTATTGTTGCCGTCTACATCATTTTATCTTGATAAGACTTTTGCACGTGCAAGGGAAATGATAAATCAGGGTGTTCCGGTAGCAGTTGCAAGCGATTTTAATCCGGGTTCGACACCGAATTTATCAATGCAGCTTACAATGAATATTGCAAGCTATAAATATAAAATGACACCTGAAGAAGTCCTTACAGCGGCAACGCTTAACGCAGCCTGCGCTATTGGTAAAGCCGATAAAGTAGGAACTGTTGAGGTTGGAAAACAGGCTGATTTGCTTATATGGAATGCGCCAAACCTTGATAGGATATTCTATAGATATGGACATAATCAGGTAAAGACCGTAATCAAATGCGGTAATATAGTTGTAAATAATTGATTTGAGAGGATAAGATAATATGAGCAAGAAATTAACAGAGCTTACAGTTAAAGAATTTGTTGATGTTGTAAAGTCGGACGCTCCTGCTCCGGGTGGTGGATCTGTATCTGCTGTAGCAGCTGCAATGGGCGTTGCGTTAGGTTCAATGGTTGCAAGCCTTACTTTGAGCAAGAAAAAGTACGAAGAATATAAGGAAATCATGGAAGAAATAGTAAGGGACTGCGAACCTATACTCGTAAATGTTATTGACGGTGTTGATACTGATACAGAAGCTTTTAATGAAGTTACTGATGTATTTGCAATGCCTAAAGATACCGACGAACAGAAAGCAGTTCGTAAAGAAGCTATGCAGAAAGCATTGAAATCATGTACAGTTGTTCCTTATAGGCTTATCGAAAATTGCGAAAAGGCACTCACTATAATCAGCCAGGAAATCGGCAGGTTTAATACAACTGCCGCAAGCGATTTGGGTGTTGCAGCTTTGAACCTTAAATCAGCAGCATATGGTGCATGGCTTAATGTTCTTATCAATGTTGGCGGCATTAAGGATGAAAAATTTGCAAACGAGCATAGAACACATGGTAAGGAAATGCTTGAAAATATAACAAAGATGGCTGACGCTATCTATGAAGAAGTTCTTAAATATATGTAATTTATAACAGGGCATATTTTGCACTTGCATTTTATGCCCATAAAAATCATTATGAAATACTTATTGATACACGAAAAAGATGCTCAAGTAAGTAATTGGTCGGGCGGATGTACGACACAGTTATATATTTATCCGGAAAGCTCGGAATATAAAAAACGCAATTTCAAATATAGGTTAAGTATGGCTGTTGCCTTTGAAGAGTTTTCAACTTATACGTCACTTCCGGGGGTTGAGCGTCACCTTATATCGCTTGAAAATAAAGCCATAGTTTCGCATAATGGGAAATATGATGTTTGTCTTGAACCATATAAGATAGTAGATGTCTTCGATGGAGGATGGGAAACTACCGCACAAGGAAAAATTAAGGATTTTAATCTGATGACCGCAAATGGCGCAAAAGGTAAAATGCAGGTATTTGATGAAGAAACAGTATTTTGTTACGAAATGAATTGTCATCATGCGTTTTATATTGGGGAGGGTCAGGCACAAGTAAACGGAATAAATCTTAATAAAGGCGATTTGCTGCTGATTTATGAGATTGGGGACGATGAAAGGCTTGAAGTTAAAGAAAATCAAAATTCAAAAATAATTTATTGCAGTATTTCGTTATAGTATAATAAATATCTTTGGGAGCTGATAGAGAATATGAGAATTATAAAAGGTATAGATGTAGCAAATTCAATAAATGAGGAAATATTTTCGAAAACTGCACAGGTTTTAAAAAAACCATGCCTTGCAACTGTAAGAATTGGCGAGCGTGGCGATGATATATCGTATGAAAAAGGTGCTGTCAAGAAGATGAACAAACTCAACCTTGAACATAAATCATTCGTTTTTGATGCAGATATATCAAATGAACAGTTCTTGAAAGAGCTTTCCAAAATCAATAATAATGACGAAATTGATGGAATATTACTTTTTAGACCACTTCCGAAGCAGATTGATGAAAAAGCGGTTATTGATATTATAAATCCTGATAAGGATATTGATTGCATTAGTAGAGAAAACATAGCAAAGCTATTTATTGGTGAAAGCGATGGTTTTGTACCGTGTACAGCACAGGCTGTAATGGAGGCTGTTCATTTTGCGGGAATTGATTTGAATGGGAAAAAAGTTGTCGTTCTTGGCAGGAGTATGGTCATAGGCAAGCCTTTGTCAATGCTTATGTTAAAAGAAAATGCAACAGTAACTATTTGCCATTCTAAAACAAAGCAACTTAAAGATGAGTGTAAAAGAGCGGATATACTCGTGTGCGCAATAGGTAAAAGCAAGTTCATAGATGATAAATTTGTAAAAGACGGAGCAGTTGTAATTGATGTAGGAATTAATGTTGATGAAAACGGAAATATAACAGGCGATGTCGATTTTGATAAGGTAGCCGAGAAAACATCGGTTATAACACCTGTTCCGGGAGGAATAGGAGCTATTACTACATCAGTGCTTGCAAAACAGCTTGTAAAAGCATATTTTAAGCAGAATGTTTGACACTTTTATTTGAAAGTGTTACCATAAATATATTAGTTAGATTTACATAGGAGATTTTTATGATAGTTAATCCCATTAATATTAAACACGTTGTAATCAATGGTCATGATTTGACTATTGAAGAACTCGTTGCAGTTGCAAGATTTGGCGCAACGGTTGAAGTAAGTGATGAAGCTGTTGAAGCAATGAAAGAAAGCCGTGCGCTCGTTGAAAAAATCCTTGAAGAAAATCGTGTAGCTTACGGCATAAGTACAGGCTTTGGCGAATTTAGTAAGGTGTCAATCGGTCGTGATAAGAGCGGTACACTCCAGGAAAACCTTATTCTCAGCCATTGTGTAGCGTGCGGAGAACCATATAGCGAAGAAATCGTTCGTGCTATGATGTTGCTTCGTGCAAATGCACTCTGCGGCGGTCATTCAGGGATAAGACCTGAAATAGTTCTTGCACTCGTAGAAATGATAAATAGAAGAGTTCATCCGGTTGTTCCGCAGAAAGGCTCACTCGGCGCAAGCGGAGATCTTGCACCTCTTGCACATATGGCACTCGTTTTGCTCGGAAGAGGCGAAGCATATTATAACGGTGAAAGAATTGACGGCGGCGAAGCTATGGAAAAGGCTGGTATACAGACTTTTAGCCTTCAGGCAAAAGAAGGGCTTGCACTTATAAATGGTACACAGGCAATGACAGCAGTAGGCACACTTGCTTATTACGATACACTTCGTGCAGCAAGGCTTTCGGATATTATAGCTTCAATGAGCATGGAAGCTCTCACAGGTCTTAAAAATGCGTTCGATGCAAGAGTACAGGGCGTAAGACCTCATCCGGGTCAGCAGCTCGTTGCAAGCAATATTAGAATGCTCATAGATGGTAGTGAGATCATAGATGCTTCACAGAACCTCAGAGTTCAGGATGCATATGCTATTCGTTGTATACCTCAGGTTCATGGCGCTATTCGTGATGCACTTGAACATATAAAGGGTAAGATAGATATAGAAATGAATTCAGTTACTGATAACCCGTTGCTGTTCCTTGATGATGAAAGCGTTATTTCAGGCGGTAACTTCCATGGCGAACCTATGGCACTTGCTTTCGATTATCTTGGAATAGCTGCATCAGAAATTGCAAATATTTCAGAAAGGCGACTTGAAAGACTTGTAAATCCTGCACTCAGTAACGGACTTCCGGCATTCTTAACACCTAATGGCGGACTTAATTCAGGTTATATGATTTGCCAGTATAGCGCAGCTTCAATGGTATCTGAAAACAAGGTTCTTGCACATCCTGCAAGCGTTGATTCAATACCGAGTTCAGCTAACCAGGAAGACCATGTAAGCATGGGTACAACAGCTGCAAGGAAAGCAAGGCAGATAGTAGAAAATACTTTGTCAACTCTTGGATTTGAACTTATGGCAGCAGTTCAGGGCATAGATTTGAGAGGCGGTAATGTATCACCTGTTCATAAGGCTGTATATGATATAGTTCGTGATAAGATTAAATTCTTTGATAAGGATAGAGAAATAAGAATTGATATTGCAAATATGGAAAAGCTTATCAGAAGCGGTGTTATTGAAAACACAGTAAGCGATATGCTTGAACAGTTCTGCTAATATATGGAGGTTAATATGTTGTTTGATGTTGAAAACGCAATGACTATAAAACTTGATAAAGTGCTTCCTGAATACCCTAAATTCCAGGAGGGCATTAGAAGAGCGCCGAGAAGAGAATCACACCTTAGTGAAAAGGATATGCAAACTGCACTCAAAAATGCTTTGCGATATATTCCTACAGAGCTCCATGAACAGCTTGCTGAGGAATTTATGCAGGAACTTAAAGAACATGGTAGAATTTATGGCTATCGTTTCCGTCCCGAAGGCAGACTTTATGGTAAACCCATTGATGAATATAAAGGAAATTGTATAGAGGGTAAGGCTTTTCAGGTTATGATTGATAATAACCTTGATTTTGAGGTTGCACTTTATCCTTATGAACTCGTTACATATGGCGAAACAGGTCAGGTTTGCCAAAACTGGATGCAGTATAGACTTATCAAGAAATATCTTGAAGTGCTGAGAGATGATCAAACACTCGTTATAGAATCAGGCCATCCGCTCGGACTTTTCAAGTCGCATAAGTTTGCACCGAGAGTTGTCATAACAAACGGACTCATGGTTGGTATGTTCGATAATCAGGCAGATTTCAATCGTGCAGCAGCAATGGGCGTTGCAAATTATGGTCAGATGACAGCAGGCGGTTGGATGTATATTGGTCCACAGGGCATAGTTCATGGTACATTCAATACTTTACTTAACGCAGGTAGACTTAAATTAGGTATTCCGCAGAACGAAAACCTCGCAGGCAAACTTTTCGTTTCCGCAGGATTGGGCGGAATGAGTGGCGCACAAGGTAAGGCTGCTGAAATTGCAGGCGCAGTTTCAATTATAGCAGAAGTTGACTTGTCAAGAATTATGACAAGATATAACCAAAAGTGGGTTAGCACATATTCTGATAGTCTCGAAGAATGCGTAAAAATGGCAAAGGAAAAACTTGAAAAGAAAGAACCCTATGCTATTGCATACCATGGCAATGTTGTTGACTTGCTTGAATATCTTATAAATAATAATATTCATGTTGACTTACTTTCAGACCAGACATCATGCCACGTTCCTTATGACGGAGGATATTGCCCGCAGGGAATTTCATTTGAAGAACGTACACGCTTGCTTGATGAGGATAAGGAAACATTTGTTAAACTCGTTAATAAGACACTCCGTCATCATTATGAGCTTATTAAGGAACTCGATAAGAGAGGAACATATTTCTTCGATTATGGCAATAGCTTCCTTAAAGCAGTATACGATGCAGGTGAAAAGGAAATCTGTAAGAATGGCGTTGATGAAAAAGATGGATTTATCTTCCCGTCATATGTTGAAGATATTCTCGGACCACAGTTGTTTGACTATGGTTATGGTCCGTTCCGTTGGGTATGCTTGAGCGGAAAGCCTGAAGACCTCGATGCAACAGATAAGGCTGCTATGGAATGTATCGACCCGAATAGACGTTATCAGGATCTTGATAACTATGTATGGGTTCGTGATGCAAAGAAGAATAATATGGTAGTCGGCACACAGGCAAGAATACTTTATCAGGACGCTATGGGAAGAACTAAGATTGCATTGAAGTTCAATGAACTTGTAAGAGAAGGCAAGATTGGTCCCGTTATGCTCGGCAGAGATCATCACGATACAGGCGGAACAGATTCACCTTTCCGTGAAACATCAAATATTAAAGATGGATCAAATATTATGGCAGATATGGCAACACAGTGCTTTGCAGGAAATGCAGCACGTGGTATGAGCCTTATCGCACTCCACAATGGCGGCGGTGTAGGAATCGGAAAGTCAATAAACGGTGGCTTTGGTATGGTTCTTGACGGAAGTGAAAGGGTTGATACAATTCTTTCAATGGCAATGCCGTGGGATACAATGGGCGGTGTAGCTCGTAGATCGTGGGCAAGGAATGAAAACTCAATTTCAACTTGTATCGAGTTTAATGAAACACATAAGGATACAGACCATATAACTTTGCCTTATGTAGCAGATGAAGAACTCGTTAAAAAGACGGTTGAAAAGGTTATGAAGTAAGAATA
>CADBRR010000029.1 GCA_902797145.1 uncultured Eubacteriales bacterium
AGCAAAGCTCAATGAGTTCCTTGCAACAAAGGCATAATGTAAAAAATATAACTCGGAGGCAATTTGAAATATAATTGCCTTCTTTTTATTCTAAATTATGTAACCTAATTAGTCGATATTCCGCTATATAAAGTGAAAGCTTTCAAAAACCACCTTGAGGAGGTGTTAAAAATCGTGGATGATTCAGAAATTGTAGAACTCTATTTAAAAAGAGATGAATCTGCAATATCGAACACTCAGGAAAAATATGGTCAAAAGCTCAGGTTGATTGCAAACGGAATACTTAATGATATGAAAATTGCTGAGGAATGCGAAAACGATACATATCTTTCGGCATGGAACTTAATTCCGCCCAACGAACCGAGAACGTATCTATTTGCGTTTCTTGGCAGGATTATTCGCCATATATCCATTGACAGATATAGAAAGAATAATAGTTTAAAAAGGACGGCGGCGTTTTGTGAATTAACTCAGGAGATGGAACAATGTATTCCGAGCAATAACAGCGTTGAAGATTCATTTGATGCAAATTTACTGAGCAAGGCGATAAATGATTTTCTTGGAAGTTTATCTCAAGAACAATGTAATGTGTTTGTGAGGCGATACTGGTTTTTTGATTCTATTAATGAGATTTGTTCAAGGTATGGTATGTCGCACAGCAAGGTTAAAACAATGCTGTTTCGCTTGAGAAAATCTTTGCGTGAATATTTGGAGAAAGAGGGTTACATAAATGAAAAGTTTTGATTTATTAGATGCTATCGGATCAATTGACGAAAAATATGTAAATCGTTCGATGCAAGGCGAGAATAAAAAAGTAAGGCATTTAAAATTTGGCTATATTGCTGCTTGTTTGGCTATAATTATGGGAGTTAGCATAATGGGAGTTTCCGTTGTTGCGGAGGCTAAAGAATACAACGAAGCGGTAGAGTTTTTTGAAAACAATGGGCTTTCGACCGCAGGCTTGAGCAGGGAAGATGTAAAGGAAGTATACAGGGATATTACAACAAGCCATTTTACATATCAAAAGACGGCTGAAGTAATAAGCAAATCCGTTAAGGGCATTGAACTTTATCAAGATGAGCCTACGCCTGAAAATTTAGCGAAAGTGTGGTATAATTCAAAGCAAATATCGGGAATAAGCTATAATATTGATTATAACGAAAAGACGGATAAAAAAACAGGTGCAATTATAACCGACAAGAGCATAGTTGAATGTTACCTAAAAGAAAAGCTTCTGTGGAGCGTTGATGTACCATATATGTGGGTTCAAGAAAGCATATATACATCATTTGGAACAATTTTGTCGGGTCACAACACGCAAAATTCTAATTTACCAATGTTAGCCTGCATAGATGAAAATGGTAAAATTTTGTGGGAGAAAAAGATAAATCATAATTATGAGTATGAATATATTCAGGCTGTAATTGATAATATGGACGGTACAGTAGCTGTGTTTAGCAAAGCCGATTCGGAATATCTTTGTTTAAGCCGGTACAACAAAGATGGCGAAGAAATAAGCTTTGAAAAAAACGCAGTAGGCAGAGCTTATATCAAAAATGCTGTTTTAATGGGCGACGAATATTTTGTTCAGATTTCAGATGCAGTTGAACATGAAACGGCGCATATAATAAAGCTTGATTTGAATGGTAAAATGATTGACAGCTTTACTTATGAAGGCGATGATTGCGAATATTTTATTACTGATATGGCTGAATTTGGCGGAAATGTTTATCTTTCTGCGTACTCAGTACCTAAACAGAATGACGGAGGCGGTCGCCACGAGATTGCAAACATATTGGATTATGTATTCAAGAAAGAAAACTGGGAGATTTCAGATGAAGAACTGACCACACTTGTTCGTGATAACTATACCGCAGTTTTGCTTTTATGCGATAAACGAGGCGGTGCGCCTGAAACGTTCTATTCAATAAAAGGTTCAATGGGCGGGGAACTAAATATAAACGATAAAGGTCAGTTAGTATGGAATGTTGAAAGCATAGAAACGACATTTTTTTCACCTGCTACAAGCTCGTTTACAATAGGCGGAAGTTGTCGTGTATTCAGATACACTTTCGATTTTAACGGCGAACTTGTAAATAAAGAAGATACGAACGAGGCTGTTCCATATAGAAGATAAAACAAAATCCGTTGCTGCGCAAAAATAACAGCAACGGATTATTTATATTATTTTCCGAATATACCGCCGAGCATACTGCCGATGTTATCAAGGTTTATCTTTGCCTTGATTCCGTCAGCAACAGCCCTTATCTGGTCGTCAGGAAGATCTATGCCGATAATTCCCTCAACAGCCTTTATTGGGTCTTGCTTGAACTGTTCAAGCAACTGCGGATCATTCTTGATTTTATTTGTCAATTCTTCGATTTTTGCCTTTATATCCATAATACTTAACTCCTTTTATTTCATTCCGTCAAGCACCTTATATAAAAGATTATATAAGGTCATCGCTTCTTCAGAACTTAATTTTATTGAACAGCCTACACGGGTAGGAACAGTTTTTGCAAGCTCCCTGAGCTTTTCGCCTTGCTCGGTTATTTCAACAAGCAAAAGCCTTTCATCGTCTTTCGAACGCTGCCTTGTTACATAACCTTTCGTTTCGAGGCTTTTGAGTACAGGTGTAAGCGTTCCTGAATCAAGATAAAGCTTTTCGCCCAATTTTTTTACGCAAATCTGCTTTTCTTCCCACAGAACCATAAGCGTTATATACTGAGTATATGTCAAGTTGAGTTCGTCAAGGAACGGTCTATATTGCTTTACAACCTCCCTTGAACAAGCATAAAGCGGGAAACAAAGCTGATTTTCAAGCTTCAAGCTCATATATTCATTGTTATTGCTCATGACTTGCGTTATATGCCTCTCTTACTGCTTTTGCAAGCTGGTCTGCGCATGATGTCGGGCGTGGTCCGCAAGTGTTGCCAAGAAGTTTGTCTTCAATCTGCGAAACTGTCATTCCGTCAACAAGCTTTGAAATTGCTTTCAAATTTCCGTTGCAGCCACCGTAAAAGCTTATGTTCGTAATTACATCATCGTTTATGTCAAAATCAATCTGCATTGAACAAACGTTCTCTGGTTCATATGTGTAATGCATTGTTTTCCCTCACTTTTCTAATAACTCTTTGATTTTCGATTCAATTTTATCAGGTGTAACTGTCGGAGCATACCTTTCAACAACATTGCCTTCTCTGTCAACAAGGAACTTTGTGAAGTTCCATTTGATGTTGCTTCCAAGTACTCCACCTTTTTGTGATTTAAGGTAAGTATAAAGAGGTTCTTCGTTCTTACCGTTTACCTCAATTTTTGCAAACTGCTTGAACGTAACTCCGAACTTTAATGTACAGAACGAAACAATCTCCTCTTCAGTTCCCGGTGCCTGATTTCCAAACTGATTGCACGGAAAATCAAGTATTTCAAGCCCTTTGTCCTTGTATTCAGCATATAACTTTTCAAGTCCGTCATACTGAGGCGTAAAACCACAGCCTGTTGCTGTATTAACTATAAGTAATACTTTACCCTTGAACTGCGAAAGCTCTACTTCGTTTCCCTTTGTATCCTTTACCTTATAATCATAAATGCTCATAATTACCTCCTGATATTTTATGTAATTAAATTGAACTCAATTAAATTATATTATATAAAGTTTTATTTGTCAACAAAACATTATAAATATTTTAATCAAATATTAAAATTTTAATTCAGATATCACAAAATTGCAATAATAAAATTAGAAAAATGACATAAAATAAATAAATATATCCCAATATGTCGATAACAACAATAGTTTAGATAAATACATTACAATAATATAGCATTAAGTATTATGTAATCAAATAATAAAAAAGGAAGTATGACAAAAATGAAAACACAACCCGATGAACTATTGAGAAGTTTGGGAGTCCGTCCTTACTATAAAGGATATAGTTATTTGCTCACTGCGCTTGATATGATAACAGATGATACAAATTTGCTGAGTGCGCTTACAACTAAAGTTTATCCACACATAGCAAAATGCTATCATGTGACACCTACAAGCGTTGAAAGGGCAATTAGGTTCATAATCAATAAAACATGGGAATGCAGCGAATCAAAGAAGCTTTCAAAAATGTTCGGCCCTTACATGAACGATTGGACACCAACAAATAGGGAATTTTTAGGAATTACAGCTGAATGTCTGCTTGCGACAACAAGAATGCAAATAATAGAAAATATCAGAAAGGGAATTAAGAATAATAATGATATATAAAATCAAAATGGAAATATATCATAATTCAAATTTATATAGTATGAGTAAAATGGCGAAGTGTTCTTCGTCTTTTTACTTTTTATAAATATAAAGTGTAATGTACATTTGTCAATGATGTGAGACCGAAAAAATTGAGCAGTTAGAATAAAGGAACAACATACTCTCTAACTCCCGTCGCTTTTGA
>CADBRR010000030.1 GCA_902797145.1 uncultured Eubacteriales bacterium
AGGGTTTAATATGTGACGCAATAAGACCTTTGTATTGTCTATGGGAAGCGTAACATTTTTCAGTACCATAGTATTTAACAGATTCTTGCTTTAACTTATTTTTATATTCATTTTGTTTAACTGTATCTCTTGTAATCTTTTCGTTTTTCATTATTATTACTCATAAAAGCTATTATTATATGCTATTGATTTAAAATTTATTAGAATTAAAAGCTGGTGACTTTTTACTAATACAATAAGACCAATTCAATTTATCAGCATCAATTGGTGCAAAACCACATATAAGCATCGCATCTTTAAATTCATTATTGGTTAAATAAACACCTGTGTCTTTTTCTAATAAATGTTTTAAATCATAACTTGTATGTTCTAATAGTGGCGTTTTTCTTGGTAGAATACTATTATTTATCCAATTACAAATCACATATACTTCATCACTTGATCGGTCTGATAATAGTTTTGAATCAATAAATCCATTTTCATTTGTATAAGGCTTGCCGTTTTTTATCATAATTAATCCCCCTAATATAATTTAAACTAGAAAGACCGCAAAACCAATAAGTTGTGCGGTCTTATAGGCGATAAAAAGCTTTTGGCGGAGAGGATGGGATTCGAACCCATGTGCGATTTCTCGCAAACTGATTTCGAGTCAGCCCCGTTATGACCACTTCGATACCTCTCCAATTTCTGCAACGATAATATTATATAACATTCGTTTTAAAAAATCAATACATTTTTAAAATTTAATTCATACTACGATATAAAAATAGGGATCGAGAACCGACCCCATAATTTATCGTTTTACAATTATTCGCTCTCTCAGCGCACTTAATTAAAGACCATAGCGCTTCTTGAACTTATCAGCACGTCCGCCTGTATCAACGAGCTTCTGACGGCCTGTATAGAACGGATGACACTTTGAACAAATTTCAACTTTAAGATCCTGCTTAATTGAACCTGACTTAAATGTCTCACCGCATGCACAGCGAACTGTACATTCACCATAATTAGGATGGATATCGCTCTTCATTATAATTTACCCCTTTCTTTTAGCTTGACGCAGAGCAACCTTTGTGCCCTCCTGATGCCTATTATTTGGGTCAATAATCACCCGAACATCTAATATTATATAACAACTTAGTACAAAAATCAATACCTTTTATTAAATATTTTCAGCTATTTTAAAACTTTTTTGTACCTGTATATCCTTCTTTTTCGTATGCAGACATAAACGATTTCATTTTCTGAATAAACTCATCGTTGTTCGCAGTTTTTTCAAAAGTACCTATAAGCATTTCAGTTACTTCTACTGTATCACCGCCAGCAAGCATTCTTCTCATTGACGAAACAGCTTCATATTCCTTGTCGGTAAGTAACAAATTATCTTTTCTTGTGCCCGATTTTTCAATATTTATTGCAGGAAATACTCTTCGTTCTGAAAGTTTTCTATCAAGATGCAATTCCATATTACCAGTACCTTTAAATTCCTCATAGATATAGTCATCCATTCTGCTGCCTGTTTCAACAAGTGCAGTTGCAATTATTGTAAGGCTTCCGCCATTTTCAATATTTCTTGCAGCACCAAAGAAGCGTTTCGGCTTATGTAACGCATTTGCATCTACGCCTCCTGACAGCGTTCTTCCTGATGATTGAACTGTCTGGTTATATGCACGAGCAAGTCTTGTAAGTGAATCAAGCAAAATTACAACATCCTTACCTGATTCAACAAGTCTTTTTGCACGTTCAAGCACCATTTCTGCTACTTTTATGTGATGTTCAGGAAGTTCATCGAAAGTAGAATAAAGAATTTCACCATCAATAGATCTCTGCATATCTGTAACCTCTTCAGGTCTCTCATCAATTAGCAAAACAATTAGATGCATATTTTCATCGTTATTGTTTTTAATGCCATTGGCAATATTTTTAAGCAATGTTGTTTTACCTGCTTTAGGCTGGCTAACAATCATTCCTCTTTGACCCTTTCCGATTGGTGAAAACAGATCTATGATTCGTATTGCTAAATCGCTATTTTCAGCATTTCCCAGAGTAATCCTTTCATCGGGATAAATTGGAACAAGTTCTTCAAATGGAATACGCTCCATTGCAATTTCAGGAATCATACCATTTATTTCTGTAATATAAAGGAGTGCGGTATATCTATCGTTTTCCTTTGTAGGTCTTGTTTTACCTTTTATCATATCGCCGGTTTTTAAACCGAATTTTTTTATTTGAGCAATTGAAACATAAATATCATTCTGCCCCTGCAAATAATTATTAGAACGAAGGAAGCCATAGCCTTCCGAAAGAACCTCAAGTATACCAATGCAATCACCACATTCTCCGCTTTCAAGAAGTTCAGGAACAGCTGCATTTGTTGTATTATACTCTTTGTTAAAATATCCTTCAGGTCGAGTTGAATTTCTTTGATACATATGTTCATCGTAATTATCATATATATTCTGCCTGTTTTCATAAGGATATTGTGCATCACTCATATTTCGCACATCCTGCCTATAGGGGGTTGCGCTATAATTTTGCTGATACATCATGTCGTTTCTCTGTGGCTGCTTATACTGCATTTGCGCTTGGTAGCGTTGCTGTGGCTGATATCCTGTCTGTGGCTGATATCCTGTCTGCGGATTATAATACTGCTGATTCTGAGGATATGCCGCATCCTGCTTTTGATATTGTCTTGGTTGGTAGCCAGCTTGTTGAGTATTCATTGTAGTCGGATATGCTCTTCGCTGTTGCACATATCCATTTGATGAATACTTATTTTGCGTTTGTGGTATTTCTTTAGATGGCGTAACCTGATTTATCGCATAAGCAGGACGCTGCCTTTCGAGTGTTTGCGTAGGAACATATGCGTTCTGTTGCATTGCACCATCATAATATGACGCATTATTATCAATCGGAAAACTATTTACATCATTTGTTTCCGAACTATTTTCAATAACTACATTTTCACTATTATCGTTTGAATCTTCTTTAACATTGTTTTCTTCCTCATTGAGGAGTAAACTTACTAATTCAGATTTTTTATATTTCGTAACGGACTTTATTCCTATTGCCTTTGCTAATTCACGCAAATCGGCACAACTTTTAAGTTCAAGGTCTTCCCTTTTCAAAATCAACAAACCTCCCTGTGATTCCATAAAATATTCATTTTTTCCAAATGCACTAAAACCGTTAGGTATCAAAATAATACCACATTGACAGTTAATAAAATGTATCAGATTTTTTATTAGTTTCGACTACAGAAAACTTTTCAATTCGTTTTCAGCATCAGTTATCGGTTATTTACCGAACATTCATTTAAATTTCATTCCCTTAATTTTATTATTTATTAAAATGTAAGATAATAACAGAATTGTTACTCTTAAAAACGATTTATCATAAAGTTATTCTATACGATTTTTTCAAATATGTCAAGCATATTTCTGCGATTAAATATTTAATAATTTAATTTGATATTTTACGACATTTAATTTTATAAATCGATTATTTTTTTAGTAATAATTACACCTTGACATCATATACTTAAACATAAAACTTTATGGAGGAACAAATATGACAGACCCCAAGATAATGGAAACAAACACATTAAAATTAAAAACACATATAATACACATCGAAAATCGTCAATTTATCAGCATAACAGGCGTTAATGATGTTGAAAGCTTTAATGAAAATGAAGTGATACTATCAACAGAATTTGGAGAACTTCATGTCGATGGAAATGGACTTCACATTACCAAACTTAGTCTTGATGAAGGTCAAGTTATAATCGAAGGAGAAATAATAGCTTTTGACTATGGTAAT
>CADBRR010000031.1 GCA_902797145.1 uncultured Eubacteriales bacterium
ACAGGAATTAAAAAATAAAAAAATAATATAATAAACATGGAGGTTTTTTCATGAGAAATATTGGTATTCTTACAGGCGGTGGAGATTGTCCTGGTCTTAATGCAGTAATAAGAGGTGTCGTTGAAAAATGCGCATCTGAAGGAATTGGTGTATATGGTTTCTTTGCAGGCTGGAGAGGGGCTTTAACAGGTGAAGGAAAATGGCTTACTCTTGATGATGTTGAAGGAATACAGACACAAGGTGGTACTATTCTTGAGAGCTCAAGAACAAATGTAATGAAGATTGAAAACGGTCCTGAAACTGTTCGTCAAAATATGGAAAAGCTTGGACTTGAAGGTCTTGTAGCAATAGGCGGTGATGACACGCTCGGTGTTGCTAATAAATTGCGCAAAATGGGTATGAATATGGTTGGTGTACCTAAAACTATTGATAACGATTTATCATGTACTGACTTTACATTTGGTTTTGATACAGCATCAAATATTGCTATGGAAGCAATTGATAGACTTCATACAACTGCTGCATCGCACGCACGCTGCATAGTTGTTGAATGTATGGGAAGGCATACCGGTTGGATTGCACTTCAGGCAGGATTGGCAGCAAATGCCCATCTTATACTCATACCTGAATTTCCGAAGACATTTGAAGAGATTATGGAAGTTATAAAGAAGAGATATAAAGATGGCAAGAGATACTCAATTATCGCTGTTGCAGAAGGATTCGAACTTGCAGGTCAGGAAGATATGGATCTGGGCGTAGATGCTTTCGGTAATAAATTGCTTCTTAATAAGGACCTTGCAAAGAATCTTGCTTCTATGATAGAAAAAGAAATGAGAAACGATGAAACACTTGATGAAAAACGCAAATATTTCGAATGCAGAAGTGTTGTTTTAGGTCATGTTCAGCGTGGTGGAGCTCCGAGCGCATTTGATAGAGTTCTTGGAACAAGACTTGGTGTAAAAGCAGGCGAGCTTGTTGTAAATAAAGAATATGGAAATATGGTTGCTTTGCAGGGAACGAACGTTGTTTCAGCTGACCTTGACAAGGCTGTTACAGAACGCAAAGAAGTTGATAAGGAATTTTATGATGCAGCTTCACTTTATTTTAAGTAATATTTAATTTAAAAAGATAGACCACAGAAAACGTAACTCTGTGGTCTTAAATTTATCCAATACTGAATCCTGTAAAACTCGTAATAGTATGAATCAACATTTGCATATCAAAATGAGTAAGCTGTATGTAATAAATATCTTTGCCTTCTTCGATTAAAACATAGTCCGAATCAGCAGATGGCTGCAATCTCATTTCTTCATTATGCCTATTGATGACATATATATTTACATCGCTTAAAGAACAATTTATATTCCTTAATTTTTCGCCACGAATTAATGCCGATATGGTATCAAATGTTTCGGCATCTTGTTCAGGATCTACATTGAAAGTTTCATTTCCGTTCGTTATTTTCATAGACTTTAATGCTTTTAATTCAATGTTTCTGCTACAACCAACGAACATAAAAACAATTAAAGCCGATATAATTATCAATAATGACTTTCTCATATCATCAGAAATCGCACTTATTTTCAACATATGCGACGAGTTCATCTATACTGAGTCTTATCTGTTCCATAGTATCACGATCACGGACAGTAACAGTATTGTCTTCAAGTGTGTCAAAATCGATTGTAACGCAAAGAGGAGTACCTATTTCATCTTCTCTGCGGTAACGCTTTCCTATCGCACCTGTTTCGTCAAAATCTACTGAGAACTTCTTTGAAAGCATTGCATAAACATCTTTTGCTTTATCAGAAAGCTTCTTTACAAGCGGCAAAACTGCAACCTTATACGGAGCAAGGGCAGGGTGTAGATGAAGAACATTTCTTACATCGCCATTTTCAAGCTGTTCTTCCTCGTATGCATCACACAAGAATGCGAGTGCAACTCTGTCTGCGCCAAGTGATGGTTCAATACAATACGGAATATACCTTGCGTTTGTATAAGGATCCTGATATTCAAAGTTTTCACCTGAATGGTTTGAATGCTGAGTTAAATCAAAGTTAGTTCTGCTTGCAATGCCCCATAATTCGCCCCATCCGAACGGGAAGAGAAATTCTATATCAGTTGTAGCGTTCGAGTAATGAACAAGCTCTTCTTTATCATGCTCACGAAGACGCATATGTTCTTCGTTCATTCCAAGGCTTAAAAGGAAATTCTTGCAATAATTCTTCCAATAATCATACCATTCAAGTTCAGTACCGGGCTCACAGAAAAATTCGAGTTCCATCTGTTCAAATTCTCTTGTTCTAAATGTAAAGTTGCCGGGAGTTATTTCGTTTCTGAACGATTTGCCAATCTGTGCAATGCCAAATGGTATTTTCTTTCTTGTTGTACGCTGAACGTTCTTGAAGTTTACAAAAATACCTTGTGCCGTTTCAGGACGAAGGAAAATTTCAGATGAAGAATCTTCTGTAACACCCTGAAATGTCTTGAACATAAGATTGAACTTTCTTATTGATGTAAAGCTGTGCTTGCCACATTCAGGACATACAATATTATTTTCGTCAATGAACTTTTCCATCTGTTCATTTGTCCAACCATCAGGGTGAATGTTTTCAAGATGATTAGCTTCAGCAAAGTCTTCAATAAGCTTATCAGCTCTAAAACGTGATTTACATTCTTTACAGTCCATAAGGGGATCCGAGAAACCACCTACATGGCCTGAAGCAACCCATGTTTCGGGGTTCATAAGTATTGCTGCATCCATACCAACATTGTACGGACTTTCCTGTACAAACTTACGCCACCAAGCCTTTTTTACGTTGTTTTTAAATTCAACGCCAAGCGGACCGTAGTCCCATGTGTTTGCGAGACCACCATAAATTTCAGAACCGGGGAATATGAAACCACGATTCTTACAAAGTGCTACTATTTTATCCATTGTAATTGCCATATGAAAAATACTCCTTAAAGTTTTATATTTTAATAATATTCCTATTCAACAAATTTGTCAAGATATGCACAATTTTTATCTCAAATGAGTATTATATATCAAACGGTGAGCGAGAGCTTCCGTAATAAAAATCCAGGAGGAAAATAATATGTATAACAACAATAACAACATTTGGTGGATTATCATCCTTATTCTTGCAATGAACAATAACGGCTGTGGCTGCAACAATGGCTGTGGAAACAATAATTTGTGGATTATCATCCTCATCTTGCTCCTTGCAGATGATTCACCTTTCGGTAACGGCTGTGGCTGTGGCTGCGGCAATGGAAACGACAATGGCTTCAGTCCTTGCGGCTGCAACTAATTAACAAAAAGAATAACAAAATTATAGTTTAAATTAACTCAAGGTATACCTTCGGCGGGGAGAAATCTCCGCCTTTACTTTATTAATAATTTGTTTTATAATTGATATATAATTTATTCAGAGGTAGTTTTTTATGAGAAAAATTTTAGTATCTTTAATTATAGGTGCAATATGTATTTTATCTGCCTGCTCAAATAATGATAAAAATATTGAGGTTAATGATGTGGTGCTCGAAAGTAAAGCACCTGTTGAAACCATGGTTAATACTGAAATACCAACTATAACAGATATAACGGAAACTCCTACAATTACAGATAATATTATTCCAACATACGAACCGATGCCAACACCTGAACCTACTCCGTATAAAAGCGAAAAATATCCGCTATCTTTACCAAGCTTGAGAAGGAAAGGGGAGTCAATGTATGATGAAGAGAAAAAGCTTAATTCCGATCCTGAAAAATTCAAAGTTGTTGTAGATATAACAAACCAGGCAGTTTTTATATATGAAAAAGATGAAGATGGAGAGTACAATAATCTTGTTCGTGAAATGATATGTTCTTCAGGGATGGAAAAAACAAACGAAAGCCCACGTGGCACGTTCAAAATGGGGACAGATTATAAACGATTTGGTAGGTTTGTAAACTTTGGCTGTTATGGTCAATATTGGTCACAGATAAGGGGGAGGATTTATTTTCATTCTATAACATATTCACAGAGAGATGACAGATATCTAAATGAAGAAGATTTCTATATGCTCGGAAAAAAAGCATCTCATGGCTGTATAAGACTTTTGCCGGAAGATGCTCATTGGGTATATCTATATATTTGTACTGGAACAACTGTTGTAATAACAGATAAGTTAGAATATGATGAATCCTTAAGAGAAAAATTGCTCAACATATCAATGCCAGAACCTATAAGTTATGAATACGCTGATAATTGATAATTATATCAATTATCGGTATTTTCGTTGTCACGAAGTTTTATAGTTCTTGCTGCAATCTTACGCCTGTCCTCAGATACAGGAACATAATATTTTCTTGTTGTATTAACATCTTTTTGACCAAGAACATCAGCAACAAGGTATATATCGCTCGTTTCATTATAAAGCATTGTTCCGTATGTGCTCCTTAATTTATGTGGTGAAATATTTTTCTGAGGAATAACGATAGATGCATATTTTTTAACAAGATTTTCTATACTTCTAACCGACATACGCTTTCTCTGCATAGATAGAAATAGAGCGTTTTCGTGACCATCACAAGGTATTATCTTTTCTCTATCAACCATATAATTAAGTAGGGCAGTACGGACTTCATCACCAAACATAAGTATATCAGTATTTCCGCCTTTTCTTATTATAGAAAATTGATTTGTTTCAAAATTTATGTCATCTATATCAATTCCTACAAGTTCGCTGATTCGTATTCCTGTTCCAAGAAATAATGTTAATATCGCAAGATCACGACTGTTTGTTAGTTGGTGATATTTTTTCTGCTTTTCAGTAAGTTTATCGCCATCTTGAACGAGATCGAGCAAATCTGCAACTTCGTTAGGTTCAAGCCTCAGAATTGGCTTTTCATGGAGCTTTGGCTGCCTTACAAGCGCAGGTACATTGTTGGGCAAAAGTTCTTTAGAATAAAAATATTTAAAAAACGAACGAAGTGTGGAGAGCTTTCTTGCTTTCGCTCTGTCGTTGTTCATCAACTCTTCGTTGTCTGAATTTTCATATAATGTTACGTAATTAAGAAAAATTTCAAAATGAACAACTTTAAGTTCAGCTAAATCATCAAGCGTTATATCAATTACTTTTTTATTTCTAAATTCAGCTATTTCATTTACAAGAAAATTAAAAAATATCTTTAAATCTGTTGCATAACCATATCTTGTTAATATAGAAGTATTATTCTCAATTCCTCTAAAATAATCTCCACAGAATGATGGAAGCTCTTTTAATATTTCTCGAAGCTTTAATGTGTATATTTTGTTTTTACTTACATTATAATTGTCTGCCACAAGTTTTACCGCCTTTAATTTAAAATTAGTAGAGGACTTTTGAAATATCCAACTATTCGTTAAACACAAGTTTAACGAATAGTTGGATTAATTTTATCATAGAAAAGTGGTTTTTACAAGTATTTTTTTGTTTCTAAGCGAGCAAGCTCATCACAGCGATTATTATAAACATTATCGCTGTGACCTTTAACTTTAATCCATTCAATTTTGTGAGTTTTTGATAGATTTAAAAGTTTTTCCCATAAATCTTTGTTTTCTACGGGCTTTTTGTTTGACGTTTGCCAGCCGTTTCGTTGCCAGTTCTTAATCCAATACTTTGTAAAAGCATTACATAGATATGCGCTGTCGGTACTTAATTTAACCGAGCAAGGCTCTTTTAACAATTCTAATGCGCATATAGCTGCTGTCAATTCCATTCGGTTATTTGTGGTCATTTTTTCACCGCCTGAAATTTCTTTCTTATGTTCACCATACATTAAAATTGCACCCCAGCCGCCAGGACCAGGATTTCCTGAACAAGCGCCATCTGTAAAAACTATAACTTCCTTCATAAATAATTTATTTGCCCATTTCTTTCGATTTATTATAACAAGCGTCTACTGCGTCTAAAACAGCAGCTCTGAATCCAGCTTTTTCAAGTGCCGCAACAGCGTCAATCGTTGTTCCTGCCGGCGAACAAACTGCATCTTTTAATTCACCGGGATGTCTACCTGTATCAATAACCATTTTTGCTGATCCAAGAACAGTTTGAGCAGCTAACTCATAAGCAATTTGACGCGGTAGTCCAGCTTTAACTCCACCATCAGCCATTGCCTCAATAAACATATAGACATATGCAGGACCGCTTCCACTTACAGCTGTAACAGCATCCATAAGATAAGGAGCTACAATTTCAACTTTACCTACTGCATTAAAAATACGTTTTGCAAAATCAATTTCTTCATCATTTAATGTATAGCTTCCGTCAAAAACATTCATACCTTCGCCGACCATACAAGGTGTATTAGGCATAATTTTAAGAACTCTTGTTGATTTATCAAGTGAATCTGAAAGTTTTTTCATACTCCAGCCAGCAACTATTGATATAACAGCTTTGTTTTTTAATGAATCCTTTAATTCTTCAATAACGCTTGCGCAAACATTTGGCTTTATAGCAAATAAAACTATATCGCTATTTAAAGCAACATCAATTCCGTTCTTTGCTGCATTAGTACCATTTTTATTGCAAAAGTCGTTAAGTTTTTCTGTGTTAGTATCAAAGATATATACATCTTTGCTATCAATTATTTTTTTATTCAATATGCCAAGCAAAATTGCACTTGCCATATTACCTGCACCAATAAATCCAAGCTTCATATAAAAATATCCTCCGAAATATTATTATCAACTGATATTATATACTATTTCATCAAATAAAACAATCTTACAAAATAATTTTACTTTTTAATGTATTGATACAGGGACAATTATGAGTTATAATAGTTATATGCAAAAATGTATGAAATTGTTTTTGATATATGAGGTAGAATAATGCAATTGAAGATATTTGGAAGGAAAATAAATTTCAAAGATATTAAGTTCGTAAGGCGTATTTTCGGGGCGATGCTTGCTGTAACTGCAATAGTTCTTATACTTGTATTTACAGTAACACCTGGAAGCAATGCCAAACAAAATTATCTTAATGCAGGTAAATATGAAAAAGGCATTCGTATTGAAGGCATTGATGTTGGTGGAATGACATATTCTGAAGCAAGGAAGGTTCTTTCTGAAAAAATTATTGAGAAAATTACTGGTGTTAGCGTATCGATTTGTTACGGAACAGATACATGGATTCTGACAACATCTGATTTTTCTTTTACAACAGACCTTGACAATGTGCTTTCTGATGCTATGATGTATGGCCGTTCAGGAACCGCTATTAACAATATGAAGGTAAAAGATGATTTGCGCGAAAATGGTAAGGATTTTACTGTTTCATTGATACCAAATACGACTAACTTATCTGCTAAAATCGAAGAAATTGCAAACGAAATCAATCATGATCCGATAGAACCGCATATGGTTCCTGATATAACTTCATCAAAACCTGCTTTTATATATTATGAAGGTGAAAATGGTAAGGTTATGGATAATGAAGATTTGATAAACGAAATCACTACAAAGCTTAATAATGGTGAATTGAATTTTACTGTTCATCCGGAGCTTCACGATAAGTCCCCTGCCTTGTCTGTTGAGGATATAAAAGGAACTGTAGTATTGCGTTCATCGTTTACAACTGACTTTGGTTCAAGCTCTACTTTAAGAGAAACAAAACGAGTAGGCAATATAACTAAAGCAACAGGTATTTTAAATGGTGCAGTTGTTAGGCCTGGTGAAGAATTTTCATTTAATGATTTCATTGGTCCAAGAACTGAAGCGGGCGGATGGTTATTAGCACCAGGCATAGTAAACGGTAACACTTATGAAATGCAAGCAGGTGGCGGAATATGTCAGGTTTCAACGACATTATATAATGCGCTTTTGTGTTCAGGGCCTGAAATGAAAATAACAGTAAGAAAACACCATTCATGGCCTTCATCTTATGCTGATAAAGGACTTGATGCGACTGTTTCTACAGATGGTCCGAATCTTGCATTTATAAATAATTCAGAAGCAAATATATATATTTTCGCTTATGCTGACACATCAGACTACAAGATGAAAGTATTTATTTATGGTGCTCCACTTCCTGATGGAGTTACATATAAAGTTTTTGGTAAAGTTGATGAGATACTCCAGCCTGAAGAAATGAAAATTGTATCGGAACCTACTTGGCCAACTGGATTTGAGCGTGTAAAGATTAAATCAAGAGAAGGTTGCAAAGCAACAGCTTATAGACAGAAATATATAAATGGTGAAAAAGATGGCGAACCTGAAAAGCTCTATACAGATACTTATTATGCTGTAGCTGGTGAAAAACATATTGGCACAGGCGATGCATCATTACCTAAACCAACCCTTAACTGGTGATTAATACAAGGCGATGTTTCTTGTATATCAATATAAATATAAATTTAAACTCTGAAAGGATGAACAAACAATGAATTACGATGATGTAATTGTAAAAGTAGTAAGAGAAGTTCCACCATCCGGAATTAGAAAGTACTTCGATATGCTTACTGATAAGACTATCAGCCTTGGCGTTGGCGAACCTGACTTCCCCACTCCCGAAGGAATCAGAAGAGAAGCAATTGAGCGTTTGTCACATGGTCGTATCCCCTATTCTTCCAACTCAGGTATGCCTGAACTTCGTGAATTGATTTCAAAGTATCTTGATGAGAAGATTAAGACACATTATGATCCAAGTGAAATTCTTATCACAGTTGGTGGTAGCCAGGCAATAGACCTTGCAATTCGTGCAACAATTGGTGAAGGCGATGAAGTTATTATTCCTGAACCTACTTATGTAGCATACATTCCGGGGGTTAAGTTTGCGGGTGGTACTCCTGTTATCGTAAAGACAGATGCAGAACATAAGTTTAAGCTCACACCTGAAGCTTTCCGTGCAGCTATAACACCTAAGACAAAGGCTGTTCTTCTTCCGTTCCCGAACAACCCCACTGGTGGCATTATGGAAAAATCAGATCTTGAAGCAATTGCTGATATTATTCTTGAAAACGACCTTCTTGTATTCTCTGATGAAATCTATTCAGAGCTTACATATAATGGAAAAACTCATACTTCAATCGCTTCATTGCCTGGAATGCGTGAACGCACAATAGTTCTTAACGGTTTCTCAAAGGCTTTCTCAATGACAGGTTGGAGACTCGGTTATGCAGCAGCTCCTAAGCCTATTATTGCAGCCATGACAAAGA
>CADBRR010000032.1 GCA_902797145.1 uncultured Eubacteriales bacterium
ATAAACATTCCGCTATGATTTCGTGTAATGATGGGTTCAGACCGGTGAGCTTTTATCTTGAAGCGATTGAAAAGTGAAATGGAAGTTTGGAGTGTGGAGTTAATTCCTAATTCACGATTCATAATTTATAATTTGCGAGTTATGCGAGGGATTGAAGCAGGTTTAGTTCATAAATACTAATTAAAACAGGGTGTCGGCAGGGTGTTTTGAGTGTGCCGCCATAAGTAACAGTAACAGTAGAAGTAACAGTAAAAGTAACAGTAAAAGTAACAGGATACGAAAAAGAAACATAAAAGAAAAGTTTGATGTGTGGAGAGTGGAGTTAATTCATAATTCGTAAATTGATAAGTTACAAGAAAGTGTAGAGCAAATTTGATTTCGCAATAAATTTTCCACGATATGGGTTTAGATTTATTGTAAAGTAAATACAATGATTTGATTAAGAGGTGAAATAAATGAAGCTTGCAGAAGCATTACAGGAAAGGGCGGACATTAATAGAAAGATTGAACAATTAAAGGTTAGACTTAATAACAATGTGCTTGTTCAAGACGGTGAAAAGACAGCAGAAGACCCTATCGAGCTTAAAAAGCAGCTTGATGCGTGCATTTTAAGGCTTGAATATCTTATGGAGCGAATAAACTACACAAACTGCAACACGTTAGTTGATGGTGAATCGCTTACGAAGCTTATTTCAAGGCGAGATGCGCTTACTTTAAAGATTAAAATTTACAAAGATATTGCGCAAACTGCAAGTCAAACAGTAGAGCGTGCAAGATATTCTGAAATCAAGATTTTATCAACTATTAGTGCGTCTGATATTCAAAAGCAGGTTGATGATTTATCAAAGCAGCTTCGCATTGTTGACAACCATTTGCAGGAGAACAACTGGAAAACAGATCTTATTGAAAATTAAATATCAAGTGTAGCATTTACAGGGCGTTCATCACGCCGTGGCAGCGTTAAGCCACATCTCAGGTGTGCTAAAGGGCAGGCACTTTTTTTACTTATAAATTATGCCCCGATAGTGTACGATTGCATAGTTAATGTGTATTGTTATTACCGAGATGAAGACTGTTTCTGTGAGGGTGGGTATGGGGAATTCTATTGCTTAAAAAACCAAAAATAGCGTAAATTCTTGTAAAAATCTTGAAATATAATATATAATATTATGAACAAATTGTAAAATCTTGTCTTATTAACAAAACAATGTGCAATTTGTATTTTTTTGTGGTATAATCAAGTGGTTATTGTTATTTTATTTATTTTGACCATTAATTTGTAATGAGAAAATGAAAGGAAAAATAAAGTATTTGGTAACTTACTATGATAGAGTTTATAGGGATATTTAACTTTGTGGTACTGCTGATATTTTACTTCTGTTATTTTTATCAGCTTATCTATGTGTTTGTATCGCTTTTCAAAAAGCCTGCACCCGAAAAGGAACACGCAAAGCACAAGTATGCCACAATAATATGCGCAAGGAATGAAAAGCTCGTAATAGGTGAGCTTTTAAGAAGTATAAACAACCAGACATACCCAAAGGAGCTTATTGACGTATATGTTGTTGCCGACAACTGTACGGACGAAACGGCTGATATAGCGAGGGCGAACGGGGCAGAGGTTATAGAGCGAAACGATCTTGACAATATAGGAAAGGGATTCGCTTTAAAATACGCATTCAATCATATTGACGAGGTCAAGGGCATAGAGGCTTACGAGGCTTATGTTGTATTCGATGCTGACAACGTGCTTGAACCTACTTATTTTGAAGAGATTAACAAGGTATTTGATGACGGATACAAGATTGTTACAAGTTATAGAAATTCAAAGAACTATGCGTCAAACTGGATTAGTTCAGGTTATGCGTTATGGTTCCTGCGTGAATCGAAGTATCTTAACGGTGCAAGAATGAAACTTGGGACAAGCTGTGCGATTTCGGGTACGGGATTCCTTGTGTCGAGTGAAATAATAAAGAAAAATGACGGTTGGAAGCATTTTCTGCTTACAGAGGATATTGAGTTTTCAACCGACAACATAAGTCAGGGCGAAGTTATAGGTTTCGCTGAAAAAGCTGTTCTTTATGATGAACAGCCGGTCAAGTTCTCTGTATCATGGAAGCAGCGTTTGAGGTGGACGAAGGGCTTTTATCAGACGTTTTTCAGGTATGGCGGTGCGTTATTTAGGGGCATATTTACGGAGCATGGTTTCCAATGCTACGATATGCTTATGACTATTGCGCCGGCAACTGTATTGACATTGTTTTCTATGCTCGTTAATATCATTTGTTCGATAATCGGCATTGCAACAGGCGAAAGCGAAGTTATTATCGCATCTATAACGGAGCTTGCGGCTTGTCTTGGCAGTATTTATGTATCGCTTATTTTCTTCGGCGGTGTGACTGTTATCAGCGAATGGAAGAAAATCAACTGCAAATCATGGCAGAAGATTGTTTACCTTTTCACATTCCCGATTTTCATATTCACTTATATGCCGATAGCTATTTCTGCGATAGTGAATTTCAAGAAAATAGGTTGGTCACATATTGAACATACGATAAAAACCGATGTAAACGATATTAAAGAGCTTAACGGTTAATGCGTTATATGTTGCACAAAACGTATGCACAAAATATGCTGTTTAAATAAACAAAAAAATATGTTATATTATTAATATCAAAAAGTTATACCTCATAGGTCGTCTATGGGGTATTTTTTATGAAAGGAGATAATATGATATTGACACTTAAAGGCTTGCCGAATCCTCGACAGGCTGAATTTTTTTGCTCAACAGCACGCCACACGGCATACGGAGGCGCACGAGGCGGCGGCAAAAGCTGGGCTATGCGCAGAAAAATGGTTTTGCTTGCGCTATCTTATCCTGAGATAAATATTCTTATTCTCAGGCGAACGCTTCCCGAACTTCGTGAAAACCATGTAATACCCTTGCTTAAAGAACTCAAAGATGTTGCAAAATACAACGCAACGGAGCGTGTGTTCAGGTTCCCGAACGGTTCGAGGATAAAGCTCGGTTATTGCGATGGTGCAAACGATATTTATCAGTATCAGGGTCAGGAATACGATGTTATCGGCATGGAGGAGGCGACCCACTTTACAGAAGAGCAGATGCAGTTTTTAACGACCTGCAACAGAACTACACGCATGGATTTTTCACCGAGAATGTATTATACCTGCAATCCCGGAAATATCGGTCACGAATGGGTTAAACGCCTTTTCATTGACAGGCAGTTTGAACATGGTGAATCGCCTGACGATTACACATTCATTCCTGCGAGGGTGTGGGATAACGATGTTCTTTTAAAGGCTGACCCCGATTATGTAAAACAGCTTGAAAAACTTCCCGAAGAATTAAGGCGAGCGCATCTTGACGGGGATTGGGATGTTCATGCAGGACAGTATTTTAGAGAATTTTCAAGGCAGAAGCACGTTGTTGCTCCGTTTGATATTCCATCATGGTGGAAGAAGTTCCGCTCGATTGACTGGGGCTATAACGACCCCTGTGCCGTTTTATGGCACGCAGTTGACTCTGATGGCAGGGTCTTTACTTATCGTGAACTATATGTTCGTGAGATGAGGGCGGATGTTGTTGCAAAAAAGATAGTGGAGCTTTCGGGAAACGAAAATATTTCATATACTGTTTCATCGCCCGATATGTGGCAGAAAAGAGGCGCTATTCTCAAGAGCGAAGGCGGTTTTGAGGGCGAATGTATTGCTGAGATGTTCATGCATGGA
Organism: uncultured Eubacteriales bacterium; assembly: GCA_902797145.1. Lineage (GTDB taxonomy): Bacteria > Bacillota > Clostridia > Christensenellales > CAG-138 > RUG14239. The sequence goes on from CADBRR010000032.1 coordinate 3,751, forward strand.
GGCGTTGCGCTGACACCTGCTGATAATTCAAGGGTTGCAGGCTGGCAGAGGGTGCGCTCGTTCCTTGCCGATGCGCCTGATGGAAAGCCTTATTGGCAATGTTTCGATGTTTGTTCAAACCTTATAAGAACGCTTCCTGCGTTGATTTATGACAGGAACAACAGGGAGGACTGCGCAGACGGAAACGACCATGCCCCCGAATCCTTGCGTTATGCGCTTATGTCAAGACCTATGAAGAGCATTATGCCGGTATACAAGAAAAAAGTTTACGATCCACTTGCAACAGATGAAAAATATACTAACAGATTTATGGAATTTTAATTTATGAAAGGGAAAAATAATATGAGAACAGAAGAACAAAAAAACGCTGAAATACGCAAATTTTACGAATTATTTGAAGAATACAGAAGCGCATACCTCAACGAGTGGGAAAGACTCGAAAAGTGCGAAAGAATGTATCATGGCGACCATTGGTATGGCATTGCTGAATCCGATACAGGCGAACCTCGACCTACTACGCCTATTATTCAGTCAACTATTGAGAATGTCAGGGCTGACCTTGTGGACCAATTCCCCGAAGCAGTTATTGTTTCAGATGACCCCGATAAACAGGATATTGCAGACAAGCTCGATGCGATAATTAGCGAAAATCACAGGGTAAATAATTATCAGGGCGAATATCTTAACCTTACCCATGATTTGCTCGTAGGTGGTTATATGGTACAGGAAACAGGCTATGATATTACCCTTAATGCAGGGCTTGGCGGTGCGTTCATAAGGCACGTTGATATTAGAAACATTATGTTTGACCCGTACTGCACAGATGTTCAGATGTCAAGGGCAATTTTTAAGTTTACAAGCCATAAGCGTGATTGGTTCAAAGCCCATTATGGTGATATTGCTGATGAAATGGTTAGCGATTCATACTCGATAAACCGTGTTCATGATGAAGTGCTCGTTACTAACGATACTGATACTATTTTGCTTATCGAATGCTGGTTCAGGGAATTTGATATTGAAAAACAACAGTATTCAGTTCATATGGTGAAGCTTGCAGGTCATCAAATGCTCGAAGACAGCAGGGATATTAAGCCGGACGGTTATTTTGCACATGGCAAATATCCATTTATTGTAACAACGCTTTACAGAAGAAAAGGTTCTGCGCTCGGCTATGGGTTCGTTGATATGTTTGAAATGCAACAGAGATATTCCGATAAGCTTGACCAGATTGTGCTTAAAAATGCGTTCCTTGCATCGCATAATAAATTGTTGATTACGGGCGCTTCGGGCTTTGAAGCAGATGATCTTCGTGATTGGTCAAAGGATGTTCATAAGGGCGAAAATCTCAATGGCGTTACTTGGTTCCCGACAGCTCCATTACCCAACTATATTATTGATTATGCAAGGGCTATGCGTGAAAGCATTAAGGAAGAATCAGGCTCAAATGATTTTTCAAGGGGAAGAACGAACAATGGCGTTACTGCCGCTTCGGCTATCGTTGCGCTGCAAGAGGCGTCAGGCAAGCGTGCAAGAATGATTCTCCGTGCTATTCATAGTGCGTTTTCTGAGGCTGTTAGGCAGGAAATTGAGATCGAAAGGGAGTTTTCACTCTTCCCTCGTTATGTTACAATGACTGACGGTGATTATAAGCACAGGGAGCTTTTCGATGGCAGTATGCTTGAATATAAAACGGAGCTTGGAAATGTTCTTCCACTTGAGTTCGTGGTTAGCGTTAAGGTCCAGAAAGAAAGCAGGTTCAGCATCGAGGCGAATAACGAGTTGGTTTTCAGGCTCGTGCAGGCAGGAATGGTTACACCGGATGTCGGCCTTGAACTGCTTAATTTCGATAATAAGGCGCAGGCGGTTGCACTTATGAGGAAAAATATGGAAAAAGGACAAGACATAAGTTCTGAAAAAGAAACTGAAATTGTTTAAATAATATTTTTTCGGGAATAATGTTAATAAATAAACAATGAAAGGTTGTGAAAAAGAATGAATGAAAAAAGAAAACATATTGATGTTATGGATATTGCGCATACTTTAAAAAATATGACGGGCGATGTTCAGGGCAGTTATACCGGAACTAATCATGATGGCGAAAAACCTGTTCAAGATGCAGACGATTTGTAAAGAAAGTGCATAAAATATCAAAAAATAATGTTGACAAACACGAAAAGAGTTGTTAAAATATACTTATGAAATGGATATTTTACCATTAAGTTACAAAACAACTTAAAAATGATTATTGTCTCAACTAACTAAAAAACGCAAGACGGAAGAACGGATATTAGGGGCCGTTCTTCCGTCTTTTTATTTGTTTATAGAAAAACTATTCATAAAAGGAGAAAAAATATAAATATGGCAAAGAAAAAAGATATACATTCATTATGCAATAAGGCTGCGATTGAGGCGATAGAAAATTTGCTTGCTATTTGCAATTCGAGCGAAGAAAAGACTTCCGATAGGATTGCGGCTGCAAAAGTACTTATTGATTACGGAATGGAAAAGCAGGAAACTGATGATAGCGGCGTGCTTACCGTTATGTTTGACGGAATACCAAAAGAATATTGTAAATAATATATTATTTTTTCGTGCAACAAAT
>CADBRR010000033.1 GCA_902797145.1 uncultured Eubacteriales bacterium
CCATAGGTCCGGCGGGATTTCCCCCGATACTGCCCCCCGTCGCCGGAAGAGGCGGTTTCCCTTTAAAGAATCAGCCGCTTGTTACCATCCACGGAACCGGATTGCCACTTAGAGCACACCGTAATCCCCAATATGCCTCACTATAAACAAGGTCACAGCCTAGGAGCTTTCCTCCACAGCTCCAATATTTCCTAGCCTCTTTTGCAGTACGGGTTTCAAAAGGCAATCGCCCAACGCCGCATTCGGCCAAACACAGCGAAGCGTGTTCCGTTTATCCACCGATACCACTCAAGGCAGGCTACACTGTACACAGCATTAACCGCAATACAGGTTTAATCCTAAAGAGTAATTGATTTTTAACAACCACCACAGTAGGTCTCCACGAAAGTCGGGTCAGGATCCGCATGCCATTGCGGGTTGCCCGAAATTCTTAACTCCCAGCATCAACCCCTGACTGGGCGTCAGAAGCCAACACCAGAAACTTCATCGATGTGCCCTTAACGGATTTTTAGGCCCGCTTTCAGAAATACCATCACCGACTAGGATACTGCACCACCATTTTAATTTTACCATATATTTTGCGCATTATCAATATTTTTATTGATTTACGATAACCTTTTAAAATTTTATATATAATTTTTTTGAATTTATGATTGACAATACTCAAAAGCAGTGATATAATATATATCGTTGTACAGGGGTATGATGTAATGGTAACATAGCGGTCTCCAAAACCGTTCTTCTGAGTTCGAGTCTTAGTGCCCCTGCCATTTTTATTTTCCTCTTTGTTTATTGCAAAGAGGATTTTTTGTTATTATCTTATTTGTTATCTCAATAAATCTAAATTGTAAATCCATATTGTATGCGCCGTGTTGTTTGTGTTATAATATTGAAAAAGTTGTAACACGAGGTGGATAGTATGGCTGAGATAAAATCAAGAAGCAATTACTGGGACAACATAAAAGGTCTGCTTATGCTGCTGACTGTTTTTGCCCACGTTCTTTTTAAACTTCAATACAAATCAGGGCTTATAGACAGCATTGTAGATTACATATATATGTTTCATATGCCTGCGTTCGTATTTGTATCAGGATACTTTGGCAAAAGTGAACGCTCAAGGAGTTTTGAATCAATAGCAAAGCTTATATTCCTGTTCTTTATTTTTAACAATGCTATGGGATTCATCTATGGATTTAACTCGCTTTTAAAACCTGTTTATTCATATTGGTACCTTATTGCGCTTATAATATGGCGACTAACTGCGCATCACATTGCAAAATTCAAAGAAGCTAATTTTATACTTATTGCAGTAGCACTATTTGCAGGTTTCTTCCCTGCTATTGACAATACATTTGCGATAGCAAGAACAATTTGCTTCTATCCATTTTATATGGCAGGGTATATGTTGAGTGAAGAAAAAAGCAATTCGCTCATATCGACACAATATTCAAAACGATTATTGACTGGAATTATTTTAATCATTGTCGGTTGCATATTTGCATTCGGTGGATACAGATTATTAAATTATACAGATGAATCACTTCAAATGGGGGCATATTCATCACCTGTTGACGCATTTGCAAGAATTATCGTATTTATCGTTGCATTTATTGCAATATATGCTTTAAGGCATATAATACCTGACAAGAAAATTCCGTTATTGACAACATTTGGAAGAAACACATTAGCTATATATATTTTGCACAGGCCATTTACTATAATTGTCAGCGATTTAATAAGGACAAATCCTGATGCAGTAATTATATTGATAGCATTTGTTTCATCAATAGTTATATGCTTAGCATTCGGTAATGATTTCGTTGCAAAATATTTTAACAAATTTGCATCATTGGGTTCTGAATTATTTAAGCCATCAGAAAACAAAAAATTTAATATTGCGAAGTTAGCATTGCTTGTTATTGCTGCCTGCTTCGTATTTACTGCTATTGCTCCATTATATGCAAATATAAACGCTAATGACATAAATAAGGTTATAGGCGGTGAAAGCAACAATAATTCAAGCGAAAACAATGCAAGCAAGGATAAAATTTATCCTGTTATGAACAAATCTCAGGAAACTGCATTTAATAACGCTTTTAGAATTACATTCTCAGGAGATTTAATTCTGCTTGAAGATCAGGTTAAGCGTGCTTACAATGGAAATGGATATGATTTTTCAGATGTATTTGAATATGCACAGAAATATATTTCTTCAGCAGATTTAGCGATAGGCGTATTCGAAGGACCGATGGCAGGCGAAAAAGCCGAATACACGAGTGGAAACTTTGATGACGGAAAATCATTATATTTAAACTTCCCCGATGAATTTGCGCAGGAAGTTAAATCGGCAGGCTTTGACCTTGTAACAACGGCTAACAATCATTTGCTTGACAAGGGTATGGACGGAGCAAAACGAACTCTTGATATTCTCGACAGCATTGGGCTTGACCATACAGGTTCATACAGAAATTTAGAAGAAAAGCAAAAAGAACATATAAAATTCGTTGAATATCAAGGCATTAAAATTGCTGTTCTTTCATATACATACGGCAGCAATTATACTGATATAAACGAGCTTGCAGACGGTAATTTATCATATATAACATCAATAATTTCAGGAACTTCTGGCGATTTATTCGAAAAACTCAAACTATCCGTAGAACAGGATTTTAAAGATGCTAAAGCACTCAATCCTGACCTTATAGTAGTTCTGCCCCATGTAGGAACACAGTTTTCAAACGCGCCTGATGAAACGCAAAAAGTGTGGTTTGAAATTTTCAAATCAAACGGAGCAGATATAATTCTTGGCGATCATCCTCATGTTGTTGAACCTGCAACAATCGAAAAATACAACGGCAAGAATGTATTTACAGCATATTGTCCCGGAAATTTTGCAAATATTTATCGTGAAAATCAAGGCGATACGAGTATGCTCGTTGATGTATATATCGACAGGGAAAGCAAAAATGTTATTGGCGGAAGCATAGTTCCGTTATATACGCAGGCAAGAATTGATGGTAATTTCCGAGCATTGCCGATTTATGAAATTATGAATGACGATACTTTAAAAGCTCAGTTGAGTACAGATGATTTTAATCGTGCAAAACAAGCAAATGCAACTATTACAAATGTTGTTTTTGGGAGCGAAATGGATATAACATCTATAAGTGAAAGATACTATTTCAATGAATTAGGATTTATAAGAGTTAAAACAACGGGGCTTGAGTTTACCGATGAAATGAAAGATTCTGTTCTATGGAAAGCAATAGAAGCAACAAATTCCGTATGCTTTGTAGGCGACAGCGTTACAGAAGGAACAAAGAATGGCGGTTGTCCTTGGTATGAACCTATTGAAGAGTATATTGTAAACAAAGAGGTAACAAACTATTCAAAAGGCGGATGCACAGTATCTTATATGATAGATCATATAAATGATATACCTGTTGCAAATCTATATGTTATAGCGCTTGGAACAAACGATATAAGGTATCGCAACGAATCTACCTGCGCTATGACTTCATCGCAGTATGTAAGCAAAATCGACACACTGCGCAAGCTTTTGAGCGAAAAAAGTGCAAATGCAAAATTTGTTTTCATAGCTCCTTGGTATTCTACAGATGGCGATCCATACAGCAAGCTGAGCTTTAAAGATAAGACTTCAATGACAGAATCTTATTCATCAGCGCTTGCAAATTATTGCAGCAATAACAATTATGGTTTTATAAATGCAAATGATTATATAAAATCAATGTTGACATATAATCCTGACAGGAAGTTCTTGCTTGACCACATACACCCCAATGCTTCTGAAGGAGTTATAATGTATTCGCAAGCAGTTTTGCTTCAAAAATAAAATTTACAAAAAAATCCTCGCTTCTATCTACGAGGATTTTATTTTATACGAACAAATTTTTTCTTGATACTAAATAATTTGTTACCATAAATACCATACAGGCGAACCATATTATCGGCTCTGTCATACAAGTTCCTAAAAAGCCTATCTGCGGAACAAGGAACATAGCTGATAGAATTTTTGCAATAAGTTCGATACTGCTTGAAACAACAGGCACGATTTTTCTTCCCATCGTCTGCATAGCAACACGCATCGTTAGCAGAACACCAAGCGCAGGAGCAAGGAGAAGATTTATCCTCATACTCAATACAGCATTTTCGATAATTCCTTTGTCATGCGTTCCCGTTGTAAAAACTGCAAGAAATTCGCCTGTAAAATACACAAGCACAAATACGAATGCACCGAAGAGCATTTGTATTGTAATAACTTTACGCAATGCTTCCTTTATTCTATCGTATTTACCTGCGCCATAGTTTTGACCTATAAATGTTGCAGTTGCATTCGCAAGCGTTGCCATAGGTGATGTTATCATCATAATAATTCGCCTTGCGGCAGTATGCGCTGAAATTAGCATATCACCAAGTGTATTATTTACGCTCTGGAATATTAGTGTACCTATATCTACAACGCACATCATAAGCCCCATTGCAATCCCGCTTGATACAAGTTCTCCAACCATAGTTTTATTTTGCTTTACATCGTTTTTTTGCGGTAAAATAGGTTTATAATGCTTCACAACATAATATCCACTCATAATTGCCGACAATGCCTGTGAAACAGTTGTTGCAAACGCTGCACCTGCTACGCCCATATTGAATGTTACAACAAACAAAATATCAAGAACTATATTAAGTATTGATGAAATTATAAGAAACACCAATGGGATTTTACTATTCCCAACGGAGCGCATAATGCTTGCAAACATATTATAACACGATGTTGCTGGAATACCGATACAAATAAAAATCATATATGAATATGCCTGTTCATAAATAGAACTTGGTATATTCATAATATGGAATATATCGTTCATAAAAAATAACGATAAAATCATCAGCACACCTGCAATAACAGCATTTAGAATCGCCATACCTGCTACTGCATTTTTAAACTTTTTCTCATCGTTTGCGCCGAACAGTCTTGTTATAACAAATTCAAAACCGCTATTTATTCCCCATGCAGAATCAATTATAAGCGAAAACAGGGAACTTGTTGCGCCTATTGCTGCAATTGCGCTATCGCCAAGCGTATATCCTGCAACCATAGTATCAACGATACCATAAACTTGCTGAAATATATTTCCAATAAGCAATGGCACTGCAAAGCTTACAATTAGCTTTACAGTATCACCGCTTGTCATATTACGGATTATCATAGAATTTTTTTGCATAGAATCCTCTTATACAGTTTATTTCCGTAATATTATAGCAAAAATATCAGCATATGACAAATATTTTTTACATAATAAAAAGCGACACTAATTTTATTATTGTGCCGCTGAATATCTCAATAAAACTTCAATATATAATTTTTTAGGTTATAGTATGCTATTTTTGCGATATCCTCATCGCTATAACCTCTTTCTTTCATTCTTGCAATAATTCCTGGATAAGCTGAACTATCCCTAATCTTTTCCGGATATTCAGGCATTCCATCAAAATCTGAGCCGAAGCAGACGTGGTCTATTCCTCCTATTTTAACTATATGGTCTATATGGTCAATAACATCATCTATCGAAGCGCTATTTGTGCCATTGAGCTGTTTTGAATAGAAGTTTACGCCAATAACTCCGTCCTGCTTTGCAATTGCATATATGTGTTCATCTTTAAGCGAGCGTTTATGCTCATAAACCTTCCTTGCATTCGAATGAGATGCAAATATCGGTCTTTGAGAAATTTTAAGCGCATCATCAATCCCTGCATCATTCAAGTGTGAAACATCAAGTGCAATTCCTACCTCATTCATTCTTTCAACAGTTTGTATTCCAAGACTTGTAAGCCCCTTATTGCCCCTTCGCATTGCGGGATAAGCAAGCTCATTGGTATAATTCCATGTGAGTGTCATTGCTCTAACTCCAAGCCTATGCAAAATATCTATATTAGTTAGCTGTCCATTTATAGCTTCGCCGCCTTCAACTGTTAAAACAGCTGCAATTTTATCAGACTTTTCATCAAAATCCTTTGAAAAAGGAACAATGCTATCATTATCATCAAGCATCATATAATAATTATTTATTAGGTTTAAACACTGCTGGAGCGGAGATATTCTAATATCTTGATCTATCCATGCGGCAAAAAACTGCATCTTTACATTGCCACGCTTCATAGCATCCATATAAACAGCTTGATTATCGGACTTATTATTTATTGTCCAGCCATCATACTCCATACAATATAAAAAATCGCAATGCGCATCTGCGATAGGAAACTTATTTTCACTCATATCTTTAAAAATCCTTTTTTATTAACCGATTATAATTTAAGGATATGCACAACATATTGAAATATTCTGCACATCCTTAATAACTCATTTTTTATTTTGCGAATTCTACAGCCCTTGTTTCCCTTATAACATTTACTTTAATCTGTCCGGGATATTCAAGCTCTGATTCGATTCTCTTTACTATATTTCTTGCAATTACAACTGCATCAACATCGCTTACGCTTTCAGGTTTAACGATAATTCTTACTTCACGACCTGCCTGCATTGCAAACGACTTATCAACGCCTTCAAACGAGTTTGCAATTTCTTCAAGTTTTTCAATTCTCTTAATATAATTTTCAAGAGTTTCTCGCCTTGCGCCCGGTCTTGCTGCCGAAATAGCATCTGCTGCCTGTACAAGAACTGCCTCAACCGTATTTGGTTCTATATCTCCATGATGCGCCATAATTGCATGAATAACCTGATTATTTTCACGATATTTCTTTGCAATATCTGCACCAATCTGCGTATGCGAACCTTCTACTTCATGGTCGATAGCTTTACCTATATCATGTAGCAAGCCAGCCCTCTTTGCAAGCGTAATGTTTGCGCCGATTTCCGCTGCCATCATACCTGCAAGATTTGCAACCTCTATTGAATGTTTGAGCACATTTTGACCATAGCTTGTACGATATTTAAGTCTACCAAGCAACTTTATAAGCTCATGATGCAAGCCATGTATTCCTGTTTCAAACGCTGCCTGTTCGCCCGCTTCACGTATCTCGTTATCAACATCTCTGCGTGCTTTCTCAACCATTTCTTCAATTCGTGCAGGATGTATTCTCCCATCTACAACGAGCCTTTCAATAGCTATTCTTGCAACTTCCCTTCTTACTGGATCAAAGCCCGAAAGAATAACTGCTTCAGGTGTATCGTCAATTATCAATTCAACGCCTGTTGCATTTTCAAGAGTTCTGATATTTCTTCCCTCTCTACCTATAATTCTACCCTTCATTTCGTCGTTAGGAAGCGATACTACCGAAACTGTAGTTTCAGCTACATGGTCAGACGCACATCTTTGAATTGCAAGTGAAATAATATTTCTTGCCTTTGCATCGGCTTCTTCCTTTGTCTTTGCTTCAATCTCCCTAAGCATTACAGCAGCATCATGCATTGCTTCATGCTCAACATTGCTTATTATCATCTGTTTTGCTTCTTCAGATGTTAGATTTGATATCCTTTCAAGCTCATGTAACTGCTGTTCGTACAATTCCTGTACTTCTGCTTCACGCTTGTCCGTTTCCTTTTCCTTCTTTGAAACAGCTTCTTCACGCTGTTCTACAGCAACGGTCTTCTTTTCCAACTGTTCTTCATGCTGTATAAGTCGCCTTTCTGTTCTCTGAAGTTCCGTTCTTCTTTCCTTATTTTCTCTTTCATTTTCGCTCTTTAAGCGATAAATCTCTTCCTTCGCCTCTATGATAGTTTCTTTTTTTAACGATTCTGCCCTTTTCTGAGCATCATCGAGCATCTGTTTCACAGCTTCTTCAGCCTTAGCCGTCTTTGCCTCTGCAATATTTCGTCTATAAGCATAGCCTGCTGCGCCACCGATCGCAAGGCATCCAAGCCCCGTAACTATCGGCACGATTATATCAACAGCCACTTAATACCTCCAAATATATATATATAAATTGTCGTTACATTCCACCCTATCTATTCGTTAAACTCTATTTTATGCAACAGAATATAACAACTCAATTTGATTTTAAACCTTATACGAAAATTTGTCAAGAATAAGAACGCATTATACCATAAATAATTTATTTTTTTCTTCAGATACTATTTGCACCTTTTCTATATATGTGCTTATATCTTTAGGATTCGGTATTCTTTCAATCCTTTTTTCTCCATCAAATAATCTTTTTGACATAGCACCTGCGCCATGTGCCATAATGTTAGTAGTTTCTTCCATCATATCTATATTATATATGCAAACCTTTCCTTCCTTTGCATAGCCTACATTTTCGAAATTACCCCTCATATATTTCTGTCTATACATATAATAAGGTTTCATTCCAAGCTTTTTTGCAGTTTGTCTTCCTTTTTCAAGCATAATATCTACATCCTTGCCTGATGGTAGCGGATATTCATTTAGTCTTTCTTTTAATCTCGATGATCGTTTTATTGCAAGCGTATGTATTGTAAGATTTTCAGGCGACATCTCAATTATTTCATTCAAAGTGTTTTCCATATCATCTATGTTTTCGCCCGGAAGTCCTGCTATTATATCCATATTTATGCTGTCAAAGCCTATGTTCTTTGCCATATAATATGCGTCTTTTATTTCTTCAGGAGTATGACTTCTACCTATAAGCTCAAGCGTTTTCATATTCATACTCTGCGGATTAATAGAAATTCTATTTACTCCAAGTTTTTTTAGTATTTCAAGCTTCTTTTTATCTATTGTATCTGGTCTTCCTGCTTCAACTGTAAGCTCTTTTCCAAACCCTTCATACACAGAAAGTGCATACGACAAAATATCTTCAAGTTCGCTATGTGTCAAAACAGTTGGCGTACCTCCGCCCATATACATACTTCTTACATTATATCCGTATTTTTTAACGAGTTCGCTGCCAAGCCTTATATCTTCTTTAAGTGCTTTTAAATATGCTCCCATATCTGTTTTTTTAGACCTAACTTCCGATGCAAACGAACAATACAAGCATCTTGTCTTGCAAAACGGTACACCTATATAAATATCAATATCGTTATTATTTGTACTCGCAATTATATCCTTTTGAACATTTACAATTTCTTCTGCAAGGTGCCATTTTTCTTCTGTCACATCAAAGTCCTCGCGCATAATTCGTTTTGTTTCTTCTGCCGAATTATTTATAAGCAATTCTCTTACAAGCCTTGTAGGTCTTATTCCTGTAAGCGAACCCCACGGTATATTCATATCAAAATGCTTTCTCAAAACTCTATATGCAGCTATTTTCATACATCTTTTCTTGTATCTTTTAATTACAAGTTCATCGCCTATTACACGTGAATATTTAAAGGAATAGCTTTCACCGTCAACGATATGTGCATTTACATTCCATTCATTATCATTCTCATCTAAAACGACACAAAGCAACATATCATAATCAGAAACAGCTTCAATATCCTTTTCACTTTCAATGAACTCAATATCAGTTATATCTGTAAAAAGCCTGATTTCCTCAGCAATATCGTTAAAAAATGATGTTTCGTTAGTAAATATACCTATCATTGTAAACTCCTGAATATTAATAAATATCTTAGCAAAAATGCCTTATAAAAGGATTTCTTTCCCTTTCAAAACCTATACTGCTCTCCCTCATATGCCCCGGAAGCACTCTATAATCATCATCAAGCTTCATAACATCTGCAAGTGATGAAATTAGCGCATTTTCACTTGCGCCATACAAATCGGTTCTGCCTACGCTCAATCTAAAAAGCGTATCGCCTGTAAAAACAGTTTTTTCATCATCTATGATATAGCACACACCGCCTCGTGTATGCCCCGGAGTGCTTATTACCCTAATATCAATCCCAGCAACATTTAACATTTCGCCGCCTGAAAGCAAAACATCTGCTTTTGATGGTTTAAC
>CADBRR010000034.1 GCA_902797145.1 uncultured Eubacteriales bacterium
AAATTATAAATGTCGTAGTATTCTTATTTCTTTCGTTAAGTGCCGTCTGTATTGCAGCATCAGTTTCGGTATCAACAGCACTCAGAGAATCGTCAAAAATCAAAATAGGTGTTCCCTGCATAAGCATTCTTGCAATAGCAACACGCTGTTTTTGCCCTCCTGATAATGTTACTCCACGTTCTCCAACTACTGTTTCATAACCATTTTCAAATTCCATTACAACATCGTGCAGTGAAGCTGTCCTTGCAGCATCATATACTTCTTGATTATCTGCATCTGGATTTGTGATTTTAATATTTTCAAGAATAGTTCTTGAATACAGGAACGGTTCTTGTAGAACTATACCAACATTTTTTCTTAGATGCTTTGTTTCTATATCATTTATATTTACGCCATCAATAATTATTTCGCCACGAGTACATTTATATAATCTTTGTAAAAGTTGAACAAGGCTTGTCTTACCCGAACCGGTTGAACCTAAAATTGCAACCATTTCGCCTTTTTTAACCGTAAAGCTTATATCATCGAGTACATCATTATATGAATCATAACCAAAACACACATTTTTGAACTCAATATTTCCTTCTATCTCCGGCTTTAACGCTGCGCCTGGTTCTTCTTCCGGTTCACTATCAAGAATTTCATTTATTCTGCCAAGCGCAACAGTAGTTTTACCAAGATTTGAAAGTATTCTGCCAAGCTGCCTTACAGGCCATGTTGTGAGTGACGAATATGTTGTAAACGCAACGAGTTCGCCAAGCGTGAAATCTGATGTAACAGTATAATAAGCACCAACACAAAGAGTAATCAAAATCTGCAAATATCCAATAGCATCAGTAATACTCCAGTAATTTGCCATAAGTTTAGTAAGCTTATATGTTTTATCACGATAATCTGCATTACATTGCGTAAATTTGTCAATCTCATTTTTCTGCTGTCCAAATGCCCTTACAACCCTAACACCCGTTAAGTTTTCCTGCAAAACTGCCGATAGCTTTCCTTCTGCTTCATCAGAGTCTACAAAGTTTTTCTGAACGTGTCCAAAGTACACAAAAGATGATATAAAAAGTACAGGTAATGTTACTACTGAAACTAAAGCCATTCTTACATTCATACTGAACATAATAATACAAGCAATAACAAACATCAACGTTATTCTTATAATGTCAAGCAATTGAACAGATATGAATTGAACAACTGTCCTTACATCCGATGTGCATCTTTGAATCAAATCACCTGTTGATGCGTGTTTAAAATAGTCATATGGCAATGATTGCAAATGATAAAACAACCTATCCCTTAACCTTTTAGCAATTCTTTCAGAAGCTACCGAAACTGAGCTTCCCCTAAAGAATGCGCCAATGCTATTAATTATATATATGCCTATAAAAGCAATTGCGCATATATAAAGGTTATTTCTATAAAAATCCCTGTCACCAATGCTGTTGATTATATTCTTAATAAAATCAGGTGCATTTAGTGCCTTATCTCCTATTACATAGTCAATCGTAAAACTCGTTATTAGCGGAGCGGTATACTGTGCAGCAATTGACAAAATCATAGCAATCATCGCAACAACAAAATATTTTTTAGAACCTTTAAACATAAAGTCAATAATTGCTCTATTATTTGTTTTTTTCCTATTTCTAATATTGTTTTCCAATTTAGCCACCTCTATTATCATTTTAAGTACAAAAAAGCCATGGATTCAATACACCCATGGCCAAACATAATTAACATATAATATCCCTTTAGAATATTATTATCCATCAAGCCGTGTACATATTGTCATCAAAATATTAAATTTATTTGTTTTATTATAATATGTCAACATGACACGACCTCCTCTCATAAATTCTGAACTATAAAATATTATATAATGTTTTAGTGACTTTTTCAATACAAAAATTATATATAATAGTAATTTTTTCTATTTTTACCTCAATGCATAAGCTTTTATAAGCTCAAGAGTGTTTTTAACACCGTCAATATGCGATCTTTCATAACCGTGTGAAGCATAAACACCTGCACCAATAAGTGAATGTCTTAAATCGTGACCTGCCCTCAAAGCTGCATCTGCATCAGAACCATAATGTGGATAAATATCAACAGCAAAATCAATGTTATTCTTTTTAGCAAGGTTGATAAGCTCAGTTGTCATATCGTAATTTGACGGACCCGAAGAATCCTTTGCACAGATACTTACCTGCCATTCTTTACATTCAAGGCCATCGCCAACACAACCCATATCAACGCATAGAATTTCTTTTACTTCTTCAGGCATTTCACCCGAACAGCCATGACCTACCTCTTCAAATGCTGTTATATAAGCATAAAGAGGACGATTAACAGTTATATTATTATCCCTAAGATATTTTGCAAATCCAAGAATTATAGCTACGCTGAGTTTATCGTCAAGGAACCTGCTCTTTATAAATCCGCTCTTTGTAACAACAGTTCTCGGATCAAAGCATACATAATCGCCATTTGAAATACCAAGTGCTTCTGTTTCCATTTTCGAGCCCGATTTTTCATCTATAACAACTTCCATACTGCTGTATTCACGCTTCTTTGAAGAATATTCACCATTTACATGAACTGATGCGTCATTGAGTTGGAATGTACCATCATAAACTCTGCCATCACGAGTATAAATTCTGCAAGTTTCAGCTTCACCATTATTAGGCTGGAACCCGCCAATTGCAGTTAAAACGAGGCGACCGTTTGATTTTATTGTCTGAACCATTCCGCCGAGTGTATCAATATGGGCTGAGAGTATAAGCCCTTCACCTTCCTTATTGCCACCAAAATCAACAAGTACGCATCCCTTTGTTGTCATTTTAGCGTTGAAGCCAAGCTTTGTAAATTCATTGATAACATATTCTGCTGCTTTGCGTGTAAAACCAGTCGGGCTATCAATACCTTCAAGTGCTTTAAGTTGTTCAATAATATAATCTATCATAGTATTTTTCCTTTCATTTACTTTGTTTCTATTTTATAACTTTTAAGTGATTATATCAAGGCATTTAAAAATTTTAAAAAAAATAATTTTTAGTATTGCATTTTTGTAAAAATGATGTTATAATCTATATCTGTAAGCCGAAGTGATGGAATTGGCAGACGTGACGGACTCAAAATCCGTTGGTAGCGATACCGTGTGGGTTCGAGTCCCACCTTCGGCACCATAAATTTGCATGGGCTCGCTTATAGCGAGCCTTTATGTATTTTGAATATGCTTCGTTATCAAGATACTAATTTAATATTAAGCAATTAATGACAGGAGAATATTATGAATACAAATATTGAAAAAAGGAAATCACTATTATTTACATTTATTTTAATAATTTCTTTAACGCTTGGTACAATTGTTGCCTTTTTTCTGTTCTATAAATCAAACCTACACAGAATCTCTTCACAAAACGAAAATTATATTGCCGATATTGCTACTCAAAGAGCAAAGCTTATAAATGACCTGTTTGATGAAAATCTAAGCTATATTGAATCATCAACAATCGTAATCGAAACGGAGCTTATAAAACAAGAACTCAATCCGTCAGCACTCGATTTTGAAAATGAAAATGATATTGATGCTAATGCAATTTCAACAATATCTAATGTTTTAAAAATCGTATGAAGAAAGATTTGCTTTCAATTATCTGCGTTTTATTGATTCTCATGGTAGAAGTTATACTACTGGAGAAAAAACAATAAGTGCCAGCGTCAATGAGCGCGAATACTTCATCGAAGGCATGAAAGGAAATACAGGCATTACTTATGTTTTAGATTCAAAGATTACAGATGAACGACAAATAGGCTTTTATTCACCTATAAATATGAATGATGAAATTATTGGCGTTCTTGTTGGTTTCTATGGTGAGGATTTTATTGATAATATTCTTTCTACATCTATGTTTGGTTATGAGTGCAATGTTATTCTATGTAATAATGACGGAACGATTATTTACGATACAACCTCTATTAATTCTCCTAAAACCTTAAAAAATATAATTTCTCATTATAACGACAGCATTGACTCAATAATGAATGCACTTTCAAGCAAAGGCAATGACTCACATTATTTCACAGTAGATGGGAAAAGGTCTGTTGGATATATTGCATATGTAGGTGAGAAGTCCAATCTTTCATTAGTTCTTGATTTCCCTGTAGATGCCTACCAAAATATGCTCGGTAATTCAAACAAAAATGGTATCGTATTGCTTGCTGTACTAATACTTATATTTAGTTCTGCTGGAATAATATATCTTGTCCAATTCTTCCGTCAGAGGAAAAAGTTAATTGAAGAATCGAAAAACTCAAATGATATTCATTCTGCAATGTCAATGTTATTTGAGAATTTCGTAATAGTTGATGTCGAAACTAAGTCGTATAATTATATAGAAGGAATGCCTGAAGTTAATGAAATTCCAAGAGT
>CADBRR010000035.1 GCA_902797145.1 uncultured Eubacteriales bacterium
ATAACAGAAATGGTTATGATTTCATTATTAAAAATACCGATTGGAAAACATCAGCAATGCTGTTATTTGATGTAGATAATTTCAAACATATAAATGATACATATGGTCATGATGTTGGAGATAAAGTTCTTGTAAATTTTGTAGAAATATTAAAGCACAACTTCCGTTCTCAAGACTATGTTTGTAGATTGGGCGGAGATGAATTTGCTGTTATTATGGTACATATAGATTCGCATTTTTCAGAGCTTATAAAGAATAAAGTTCAAAGTATAAATGATTCTTTGAAAAACTCTGAGCTTGATTTGCCCAAAGTTCATATAAGCTGTGGAGCAGCGTATGGCGAACATTTCAAAGATATAGAAGATATATTCCTCAAAGCAGATGCAGCATTGTACTATGTTAAGAATAACGGCGGATGTGGTTGTGAGATTGCTTCGTTAGATGGATAAAATGATGTAACATTCAAGGCGGAACATAAACCTTTAGGTTTTACATTCCGCCTTTTTATTAGTCTTCAAAATCGAACTTATCTTTATTTCTTTCTCTAAACATATTAAATATTGTTTCGAGAAGCTCTTCGCTTTCTAAACCCTCATAATCTATATCATCAGGATTATCAAGCGCCGGTATTTCCTCAAGAATTACAAGCTCTTCATCGTTATCATCTGAGAGCAATACTACATATTTACTTCCCTCATACTCTATTGTATCGAGAACTTCACATTCTATTTCGTTACCGTCTTCATCCGTCAGAATAAGCACTTCATTTATAAAATCTTCGTTCATAATTACCTCTAAAAATTTTATTAAATCTTATTTGTACAACCAAGAACGTGGATAAGCTTATGCCTTACCATTTCCTTTACTGCTGTTCTTGCTGGTCCAAGATACTTCCTCGGATCAAAATCAGCAGGGTTCTCTGCAAGATATTTACGAATTACTCCTGTCATAGCAAGCCTTATATCGCTATCAATATTTATCTTACAAACTGCCATCTGTGCAGCCTTACGGAGCATTTCTTCAGGAACGCCGATAGCATCAGGCATATTTCCACCATACTCATTTATCATCTTAACGAACTCCTGCGGAACGCTTGATGATCCATGGAGAACTATTGGGAAATTAGGCAATCTCTTTTCAACTTCTTCAAGAATATCGAATCTGAGCTGTGGTTTTGTTCCTTTAGTGAACTTATATGCGCCATGGCTTGTTCCAATTGCGATAGCGAGTGAATCAACACCTGTCTTTGTAACGAAGTCCTGAACCTGTTCCGGGTCTGTATACGAATGATGTTCAGCCTTAACATCGTCTTCAACGCCTGCAAGAACTCCAAGCTCGCCTTCAACTACGACACCATTGTCATGTGCATATTCGCATACTTTTTTTGTAAGAGCAACATTTTCATCATAAGGGAGGTGTGAACCATCAATCATAACTGATGTAAAACCACCGTCGATACAGCTTTTACAAATATCAAATGAATCACCATGATCAAGATGCAGGCAAATCGGAATATCTGTTTCAATAACAGCAGCTTCTACGAGCTTACGCAAATAAGTAGGGTTAGCATACTTTCTTGCGCCAGCGGACACCTGAAGTATAACCGGTGACCTTTCTTCCATGCAAGCCTCAGTAATACCCTGTATTATCTCCATATTATTAACATTAAATGCACCGATTGCGTAACCGCCCTCGTATGCCTTTTTAAACATTTCCGTACTTGTAACTAATGGCATTTGAATACACCTCCGAATATAATCTATATAGAATATTATAACCAATTTTAATAATTTTTCAACCATTTCTCAAAATTTAAATTTTAATTTACTTTTTCCTATTCCAAATGCGTAGAATTTATTGTACAATAAATATATACACTTATTTTGAGGTGGTGACGAGTTGAACAAACAGCTTTTATAGAATCTTTAAATTGAAATAATCCCCATAAAGTAGACTTTAGAAAACAAAAAAATGATTCAAGGCTACACTATGGGGGTATATCATTTGCGTGGATTAACTTTATTTTTAATTTTTGCCCACATAGATAATATCGCTAACGCTTCTTCCGCCTTCAAACGGCTGATTGTACGTTTCGCCATTGACTGCCATCATTGAAGTCTGCCCTCCGTCAAGATTAAATGCTTCCTTGCACCCTAAATCGTGCATAAGCTGTGCTAAATCGGGAATTTCAAGGCCTCGTGAATAGCTTCCCTGCCTTCCGTCAACCGTTACAAGGCAATAATGCCCCGGAGCATAATAGCCTATAACGCATCGTGGATTTCGTTTATTTACCTTTGAATTAAATTCCGTCATAGGCTCTCCATTATCGAGAAGCTTTGGTCCGAAGCACCAGCTTTGCCACGGGTCATTAGCAAGTATTTCATCTAACCTTTCTTCGCATTCTTTTGGTGAATATGTTTTCATTGTGCCATCGGAATACAAAACACAAACATCGAGTTCTGAAAGCTTTGTCCTATAAACCTTACCGTTTCTAATAACAAGTCCTTTATCTCTAAAATCGTAGTAATCGCCTGAAATTGCAACGATAGCATTATTATTTCTTGCCTGAACGTCAGTTTTTTCGCCTCTTCCGCCATATTCTCCATGTGAGAATGCAGTTTTAAGATATTTTACATCGCTTACATGAATATCAGCAACAAAGTATGTCAAATACTTTTCGTGATGCGTTATCATTTCAACCTTTATATCTCCGTCATCGTATATAACTTCTTTCGTTTCTCCGTCATGGTCAAACTTTCTCGGCTCTGTCGAGTCCTTGGGTTCCTGCGTTTGAATGGCAGTAGATGTTGGTTCAGGGGTCGGGCTTGGAGTTGGGCTCGGTGTCGGTTCAGGCGTTTTTATCGGCGTAGGCGTTGGCGTCGGTTTTTGTGTAGGTTCTAAACTCTGAATTGGAGTTTGAGTTGCCTCCGCCTCGAAAGTATTTTTTTCTTCCGCATTTTGTTTGTTATTTGTTGTGCAAGCTGTTGAACACATCATAATTGCGCATAATGCAATAATTATTATTTTTTTCATTTTATCACCATTAATTTATCAATTTTTTATTCATAATATTCGGGGAACAACTCTTTCATTCTTGCGCTATCAAGTCCAAATACCGTTTGAATTTGCTTAACGATGTTCTTCGGTCTGTTTTCAAGAACGTACCTGAGATTGCTTGTATATCGTTTCCACGAATCCATACTTGACGGTGTTCCCCAACGCTTTATATGCCTTGGCATTTCCTTTTCGAGCTGCGCATACATTTCATCAAATAGTTCAAGTGAACGCTTATGAATATCGCCTATAACCTTAGCATATCGCTCAACGAACTTATTGCACCATTCCTTATTTTGTTTAAGGCAAGTTGGTATATACATATTTGTAAGCGAACCATCACGAGATGGAACACCATCATATGTAAAATATTTTTCAAGCGTATTTGCGCCTGCGCCCTCGAAAGCACAGTCACAATCATAGAAAATCGGTCGCCATTTTACGGAATAATCATTTGTTCTCCACAGCTTTTGATTGAAAATATCATAGTCGCCTGTATATGACCTTGCGATAATATAATCAATCCAGCCGTCCTCATCGACATATTTTGATATATCACCGAATCCCTTTGCAATTTCATATACCTTTTTAATTTCCTTATTATTCCCTGCAAGCGCAAGAATATTGCGCCTTATAATATTTATATTATCCTTATTTGTACCATAATGCGATGCAAAATATTTTTCGTTCATCTTTTCTTTAAGATCATAAAGTCCGAAATATTTGCCATTCACATAAACAATAACAAATTTAGAATGTGCGCTGTCAACATTGAGATTTATGAACAATTCGCTTGCAAGCGTATCAACCATTCTTGTGTTATCTAAATCTTGACCGGCATTTCGTAAAACGAGCGATTTATATGTGTTTAGTTTATTACCTTCAAAGAACGGATATACAACAGAACTCTGCCCATAACCGCCTCTTAAATATATTCCAAGTGATTTTTGAGAATAAATGCGTGTTGAATTGCCTGTTACCCTTATTCCGCATGGAAATTCCGTTCCGATTTTCCCATCACTCTCATAATATTCTATATGGCAAGCTCTTTCAATATCCGTGCTCTTGTCCCTTGACCATTGAGTTACTGACATAACCTCATGAAAATCCGTTTCATCTATCGTTATTGAAACAACAGGCAGCGTAGGAACGCTTTCGATTATATACGAGCTTACTGCCATATCCGAATTTAAATGGCCACCAACGAACGAAACAGCACACACAGAAGTGCTTTTATTTATTTCTATCTCAGAATCTTTAGTATATAGTTTAGAGTCCTTAGTTGGTCTGCTTCCGTCAAGGGTATAGTGAATTTCACCCTCGCCTGAAATTTTGATTTTTATAGGCGAATCATAGAATCCGCCATCGAGTGAAAATATCGGCTTTGCTGATTTTGCGCCTATTGGCTCATCGTTTTTACTGCCCTTTGTAGGATTAACAAAAAACACTCTTTCGCCCGACAAATCGCCATATTTTCTTCCGCTCGTGACCCCGTTTGAAAGTCCGCCTGTATTGAATACATCACTAATCTCATTTCCGTTTGACAAAACAAGTTCATCACCGTACATCGAAACAGCGCAGGTTATAACTTTATACTCCCCTGGAAGAATCTCACCTGAAAGCGGTGTTTGCGTAAGTTCATTAAAACTATCAGAAATATACATTCCATCAAGATTTATAGTGTTTTCAGAACCATTATATAATTCTATCCAGTCGTTTTCCTTCGACTTAGGCGCTTGTTGTGCGCAGACCTCGTTTATCCACACCCCGTCAAGCCTTGAAAGCGCAAATATCGTTTCGCTTCCATGCGAAGTGTTTTCCCTACCCGGAGTTCCTTTTCCAAAGTACATCCATTTGCCATTCTGAAGTCCATATGAAACGTTATCAAGCCTTACTTCATCGGCTACTAATACTGATTGATATTCGAGCGTTTCAGAATTTGTTAAAATAACGCTTTCGCCTTTTGATATGCGAAATGGAGTATGGTATTCTTTTACTTTTCCTGAAAGAAATATTACTAAATACTGATTTTCATTAAGTTCCGTTTTAAGTCTGTATTTAAACGGATTATTAATATCATCGGAAATATAATAATTCGTTAAATCTATAGTTCCTTTCGAGCTGTTATATAGTTCGAGCCATGGCGACATATCCCCGTCTTCATCTATGAGCGTTGTTGCGTTTTTAAGCATAATCTCGTTGATTATAAGCGGCATTTTATCGCCTGCATCTTTAAATTCGAGCTTTTCTATGCCCTTTTCATTCTTTTCACCAAATGACGGTCCTATAAAATAAACCAAGTTTCCGTCTGTATTAAAGCCTTTTGACATTCCTGCTTTTAAATCAGAAATATCAATGCTATCAACGAGTTCTGCGCCCGAAAACAGATATATTTCCTTTTCATCATCGCTTATACCGAAATCGGTATGATATTCGCTGTCGCCTTTGAATCCAACAATAAAAAGTTCTCCACCTTTCAAAGCTATATCCGGCAGCTTGTATTTTGACATATTGGAAATATTATCGCTAAGTGAAAAAGATGAAAGATTTATTTCATTATCGCCTGAATTTATAAGCTCTATAAATTCCGTGTTCGCCTCGTTAATTTTGAGTAAATTTTCAGCGTTTTCTATAACAAGCTCGTCCATCTTATCGGAAAAAGTTCCTTTATTTTCCGCTCCGGGCGTTGGTGTTGAACAATATTTATATTCTCCGTCAACATAGCAATAGCTTATATCGCTTGCAAGCGCAGGCACAGCAAGCTGATATATAATATTTCCCGAACTATTTCTCAAAATCAAGCCTATACCGTCTTTTTTAAGGTTAAATCCTGTTGAAATGTATTCTTCACTCGTACCCTTTGATGCACATACTACAAGATATTCTCCGTTTTTTATAATAACATCGCCAAACACATAACGCTTTGTGTTGCTATCCGACCTTGCAATAGAATATCCTTTTAAATTTACATCTTCATTTGATGAATTGAACAATTCTATATAATCGCAGGAGCCGAGATTTCCAAATGTGCACGAGCCTGAATTTGAACTCATAACCTCGCTTATATATAATGCTTTATTAGTAATAGGCAGCATTTCGCACCCTGCCATTATCAATATAATAAATACAAGAATCAAGTATCCGTAACGCTTCATAAGCTTCTCCAGTAGATTTATTTTAATCAAATATTACTACAAAAAACAACTTATTTCAACAAAATATAAAATATAAAAAATATATTTTTTTAGTGCAACAATTTGGCTGTTTAAATCGTTTTATATATAGAGAAATTATAAAAAAACAAGGCACGGTTCTTCGCCGTGCCTTTAAAATTCATTAAACTATTACAAGTTCATCGTCTATGCAGTCAATTTTGAATACAGTATCGGGTGCAGGATCTTTCTTTATAATTTCCCTTGCAAGGAGCGTTTCAACCTTGCTCTGTAACAGCCTCTTGAGTGGCCTTGCACCGAACTGCGGATCATAACCTGTATCAGCAATATAAGTCTTTGCCCTTTCTGTAAGCTCGATATCAAGTCGCTGTGCTTTGAGCCTTGAACGCAAATCTGCAAGCAACAAATCTGTTATCGAGAATATCTCGTTCTTCGTAAGCGGCTTATAGAATACTATATCGTCAATCCTGTTAAGGAACTCCGGTCTGAACTGCTGTTTAAGCAAGCCCTCAACGCTCTTTCTTGCATCTTCGCTTATATCACCGTTTTCGATACCGTCAAGGATATAGCTTGAACCAAGGTTTGAAGTCATAATGATAACAGTATTCTTGAAGTCAATCGTTCTGCCCTGTGAATCCGTAATTCGTCCGTCATCAAGAACCTGCAAAAGAACATTGAATACATCAGGGTGTGCCTTTTCAATTTCATCAAAGAGAACTACGCAATACGGTTTACGCCTTACTGCCTCGCTGAGCTGACCGCCCTCATCATAACCTACATAGCCTGGAGGTGCTCCGATAAGCCTTGATACCGAGAACTTCTCCATATACTCACTCATATCAATACGAACCATATTATGTTCGTCATCAAAGAGGGCTTCTGCAAGCGATTTTGCAAGCTCCGTCTTACCAACCCCGGTAGGTCCCAAGAACAAGAAACTACCGATAGGTCTATCCGGGTCTTTAAGCCCTGCACGAGTTCTTAAAATAGCATCGCATACAGTCTTAATTGCTGCATCCTGACCTATAACTCGCTTATGCAGAATTTCATCAAGGTGCAAAAGTTTTTCCCTCTCGCCCTCAACGAGCTTTGATACAGGTATTCCTGTCCATCTTCCGACTATCCTTGCTATTTCCTCATCAGTTACCTTATCACGCAAAAGCGATTCAGCTTTATCCTTTTCGCTCTTTTCTTCGGCAGCTTTAAGCTCCTGCTGAAGTCGTGGCAGTTCACCATATTTAAGCTCAGCAGCCTTGTTCAAATCGTATGCTCTTTCTGCACGCTCAATCTCACCATTGAGGTTTTCAAGCTTTTCCCTTATCTGCTGAACGGATTTAATTTCGCTGACTTCGTTCTCCCATCTTGCTTTCATCTGCTTAAATTCTTCTCGCTCTGAAGCAAGCGTTGCTTGAATTTCACTCAAATGCTCCTGAGATAACTTGTCGCTTTCCTTTTTAAGCGCTGCCTCTTCAATTTCAAGCTGCATGATATGTCTTGATTTTTCGTCAAGCTCAGTAGGCATAGAATCCATTTCTGTCCTTATCATTGCGCAAGCTTCATCTACAAGGTCAATCGCCTTATCAGGCAAGAATCTGTCCGTTATATACCTATTTGAAAGCGTTGCTGCTGCAATAAGCGCACCGTCTGTAATCTTTACGCCATGGAACACTTCGTAACGCTCTTTCAAGCCTCTTAAAATACTTATCGTATCTTCAACTGTAGGTTCATCAACCATTACAGGCTGGAATCGCCTTGAAAGCGCTGCATCTTTTTCTATGTACTTTCTATACTCATCAAGCGTTGTTGCGCCGATACAATGCAGTTCGCCCCTTGCAAGCATAGGCTTTAACAAGTTGCCTGCATCCATTGAACCCTCAGTTTTGCCTGCGCCTACGATGTTATGGAGCTCATCAATGAACAGAATAATTTTGCCTTCGCTTGCCTTAACTTCGCCAAGAACAGCTTTAAGTCTTTCTTCAAACTCGCCCCTATACTTTGCACCGGCAACGAGTGCGCCCATATCAAGCGAATATACCCTGCGTTCACGAAGCGATGCAGGCACGTCACCACGAACTATTCTCTGCGCAAGCCCTTCAGCTATTGCTGTTTTACCAACACCCGGTTCACCGATAAGAACAGGATTGTTCTTTGATTTTCTTGAAAGTATCCTTATAACGTTTCTAATTTCGTTATCCCTGCCGATAACAGGGTCAAGCTTATTCTTTTCTGCAAGCGCAACAAGATCCTGAGCATATTTTGAAAGCGCTTCGTATGTATCTTCAGGCGAATCCGTTGTTACCCTCGCATTACCACGAACTGATTGCAACGCTTCAAGAAAATTTTTCTTTGTTATATTGAACGTTCTAAACAGATTTTTTACATTCTCTGACGGTTTTTCTATCATGCCAAGCATAAGATGCTCAACAGATACAAAGCTGTCACGCATATTTTCAGCAATTTTTTCCGCCTCGCTCAATGCCTTATCAAGTTCAGGAGTTATATAGATTTTATCCATTTCCCTCCCCTGCATTGTAATTCTCGGAAGCTTCAATATTTCGCTTTCTACCGCTTTTCTGAACGCTTCTTTATCAATGCCCAATTTCTGAATCAGGCTCGGAATAAGTCCGTTTTCCTGCTGCATAAGCGCATATAATAAATGCTCTTCACCTATCTGCTGGTGGGAATATGTCGCAGCAATGCTCTGCGATGACTGTATCGCTTCTAACGATTTCTGTGTCAATTTTTGTGCGTTCATATATATCCCTCTTTTCTTATAAATCTATTTCAATTTTACTTTTTTAACTTGTTATATTCCTCAATTACAGCTTTACTTCTATGTTCTTCATCTTCGGTAAAGTAAGATTTCATCGCCGTATCAAAGCTATTTATGTATGAAACTATCGCCTTACCGCTTACCTGAGGAAGCTTCTTTACATAATGTGCGCTGTCCTGTGCCATCGCTATCGGGAACTTGTCTGCACTCACCATTTCAAGCTTTGCCCACAAGCAAAAAAATGAACCAAGCGTCTTTAATAATTCATCATTTTGCGTTCTTACGCTTATTTTAAGCTCGCCAATGTTCTTTTCCTCATCAGGCTGACCGTAAAGCTCAACAGAATAATTTACTGTCGGTCTATAACGATATTTCAACTGACTTCTGACAATAAGCCGTGGATCATTCGTCTGCGATAAAAGCATAAACGGTTCAAGCGCTGAAAACATATCGTTCATTTCCTCAAAGAATTGCTTTACTCGCTTCTCAGGCGTCATGCACGATACATATTCTGCAAGAATACGATTTATCATATTCGACCTGTTAGTTCCCTGCTTATAGGCAAGCTTGTCAATTTCATCAACTACTTCGTCCATAAGCACTACGCTATATACGCTCTTGCTCACCATCACCGCTCCTTTCGTTTCATCTTATGTTAATATTGTAACGCTATTTTAATAATTTGTCAATAGATTTATATAAATATTTTTACAAAAATTTAAAGGCTCGTTTTTCGAGCCTTTAATAACAATATACAGTTTAATCTTCGAGGTCTTTCAAATCCTCATCGTTATAATCATCATAATCGACATCATAACCATTACCGCAGTTATCGCAGCCTGCGCTTCCACGGCCGATAACTTTAATCTCCGTAACAGGATATTCACGCAAATCATATGAACCATCGCTCAACAAAATCTTAACCTTGCTCTTTTCAAGAATTATATTATTTTCAACAACAGTTCCGTTTCCGTCTGGTGTTTCGACTTCGTTGCCGATTCGAGGCATCTTGCGCCTTGTTTGTTCATAACACTCCTGCTCATATTTGAGGCAACACATCAATCTTCCGCAAAGTCCTGAAATCTTCGTAGGTGAAAGCGATAACCCCTGTTCCTTTGCCATTTTAATTGATACTGGTTGGAAATCAGAAAG
>CADBRR010000036.1 GCA_902797145.1 uncultured Eubacteriales bacterium
ACAGATGGTAATGCAGACCTTGCGGTCGTATGGTACACGAACGAAGGTATATACTCTGAAAAAAACGATTATGACGACAGGTCATTGAACGGAGCGTTTAGTCACGAGCTTCATTCTGAGAGCTTATTCCATGAAAGTCTATATGACAGCCTTACAGGACTTCCCAACATGGCGCATTTTTTCCGCCTCGCAGAGAATGAATTAGAAACAATATCTCAGCCTGTTATGCTTTTCCTTGATATGAACGGAATGCGTTCGTTCAACAGAAAATATGGTTTTGAAGAGGGCGACAAGCTTATTCATGAGGCATCAAAGCTTTTAAAAAGTTATTTTGGCAACGAGAATTGCAGCAGGTTTGGGCAAGATCATTTTGCTGCGCTGACATCGGGAGACAACATTGAACAAACATTACAGAAGTTACTTGGTGATTTCAAGTCCATAAATAACGGAAAAAGCCTCTCTTTGAGGATAGGAATTTATCCATTCAGCATAGAGAGTATTGATATAAGCGCAGCGTGCGACAGGGCGAAGATGGCTTGCGATTCAAAGCGAAGTATTCCCACATCGTCATACGCATACTTTGACAACGGAATGCTCATTGATGCGTTAAACAAGCAATACATAATAGACAATCTTGACAAAGCACTTGATGAAAAGTGGATACAGGTATATTATCAGCCAATAATTAGGACATCAAACGGAAAAATTTGTGATGAAGAAGCGCTTTCACGTTGGTTTGATCCCGAAAAGGGTATGATTTCACCTGAGATATTTGTACCGGTGCTTGAAGATTCGCTATTGATATACAAGCTCGATTTATATGTTATAGATCAAGTTCTTAAAAAATTGAAAAAGCAAGAGGCATCGGGGTTAGGAGTAGTTCCTGTATCGGTAAATTTATCGAGATCTGACTTTGATGCTTGTGATATTGTAGAAGAGGTTCGCAAACGAGTTGACAGTTCGGGCATAAAGCGAGAATTTTTGAAAATTGAGATAACAGAGAGTGTTATAGGCAGCGATTTCGAATATATGAAAACTCAGGTTGAAAGATTCAGGAGTCTTGGTTTTCACGTATGGATGGATGACTTTGGAAATGGTTATTCATCGCTTGATGTTCTTCAAAGCATACAGTTTGATTTGATAAAGTTCAATATGCGTTTTATGCAGCAATTTGACAATACTGATAGAAGTAAGATAATTCTTACTGAGCTTATGAAAATGGCACTCGGTCTTGGAGTGAGCACAATAGCTGAAGGCGTTGAACGCAAAGAGCAGCTTGATTTTCTTAGCGAAATTGGTTGCACAAAGGTTCAGGGTTTTTATTTTAGCAAGCCTGTTCCCTATGAAACTATTATTAAGCGATTCCAAACCAATGTTGCAATAGGTTTTGAGAATTTAGCTGAAAAAGAGTACTTTACTGCAATAGGCGCATTGAACCTTTATGATCCGAACGCAATAGCAAATGAAGACGGAAAATCATTTAAGCAATATTTCAGCACTTTGCCTATTGCAATACTCGAATCGAACGGCGATGATGTTAAAATTATCAGGTGTAATAAGTCGATGCGTGAATTTATCCACCGTACTTTTGAAATTGAACCGCATATAAAAGAGTTCAAATATTCCGAATTTAGCGGAAAAATTGGCAGAATATTTTTTAAGTCGCTTAAAGAATGTGAACTGTTTGGAAGTCGTTCTTTAATTCGTGATACTATAGATAGAGAAACAAAAATTCATTTGTTTATCAGAAGAATTGCTGTAAATCCTGTTACTAAAGCTGCTGCAATAGCGGTAGTCGTTCTTGAAGTAATTAATTCAAAACATTAGTTGTGGAGGTTATGTAAATGGCAGAATTACCAAAGTCAAGCTGGCATAGCAAAAGAGGTATTTCTATAAGAAGGCTAAATATTTTTATCGCCATAATAACGCTTATTATATCAATGTTTTTGCTTATAGCAACATATAAAGCAAACAATGTATATCATAAAATGCGCAGCTATATAGAAAATTACAACCTATGGCAACAAAGCGCTTACGACCTACAGATTGCATCGGATTATCTTACTGAACAAGTAAGATGCTTTGCCGAGACCGGTGACATTCAATATCTCAATAATTATTTCACAGAGGCAAACATAACGAAAAGACGAGATATAGCAATTAATAATCTCAAAGAAGTTATTGGCGGAACCGATGCATATAGTACTATTGAGTCAGCCATGAACAAGTCAATTTCGCTTATGGAAAGAGAGTTTTATTCAATGCGCTTAACTTCAGAAGCATATGGATATGACATATCCAATTTGCCCAAAGAAATTCAGAATGTAAAACTTTCTGAGTCTGATTCAATTTTATCAAAGGAACAAAAAGAAGCTTTAGCCCGTTCAATTGTGTTCGATAAGGTATATCATGATAAAAAGGCTGAAATTTCTAATAATGTTCAATTATGTATATCGCATTTGAAAGATGATATTGACACACAGCAAGTAGCTATATCTGATTCTTTCAGCATATTGCTTGATTTACAAAGGTTTCTTATTATAGCTTCAATTTTCGTTTCACTCTTAACAATGCTCTTAACATTGCTTATGGTTATAAGTCCGCTTATTCGCGCAGTTATGTATATTCGTGCCGATGAACCAATCCCTATAAGAGGTTCTAACGAATTTCAGTTCCTCGCAAAAACTTATAATCTTATGTATGAAGCAAATAAAGAACAGAATGAGCACTTAGCATTCGAAGCAACGCATGACCCACTTACAAGAGCTTATAACAGAAATGGTTATGATTTCATTATTAAAAATACCGATTGGAAAACATCAGCAATGCTGTTATTTGATGTAGATAATTTCAAAC
>CADBRR010000037.1 GCA_902797145.1 uncultured Eubacteriales bacterium
CAAAAAGTATTTAGGAGATGGCCAAGGACGAGGCTTATATTCTAGCGCTTATAATGCTAATGTTGATGAAGAAATCAAGCAAGGAAAGGCAACGGAAAATGATTATATTATGATTCCTGTTAGAGAGTACTCGGTGGAAACATATCAAGAAATGCTTGACAGGGTTATTGTTCAAAATTCATACGGAACAGTATGGAATAAGATGGAGATTATTCAAGCTCAGTGTGAATTCTCTAGTGATAAAGATAAAATTACAGGATTTAATCTGATTAAGCGCTATTCAGATGAACTTAATATCACAGAATCTGTTATATCAGATGCACTATATGGACAAGGCTCAACAAAGAAAGATGCAGATGTTATTTATGCAAGTAAGCAGAGGCCATATGCAAGGCAGTATTTAAAGTTCCTTGGAAGGCTTTATAAAGAGTGCGAGAAAGCTGGTTGGAAAAATGACCTAATGAGAAGAATACGCAGTGGCTGTTTTGTAAAGGCAATGCAGTATAACGTGTTTGATAAAATTACGCGTCATCAGGGCCTTACAGATGAAGACAGACAGCACTATTTCAACGAGGCACAAACTGTATTTTTAAACACAATACCTGTATTTACAGTACATCAAGCTGTACAGCTTTCAACTAATGCATCATTTGTTGGAACTAACATGCTGAAGTTACTTGCTAAATCAAAAACTACTTTCTTCAAGGAAGAATTTGCTTATGCTAAGGAAACCCCAAATTCATTTGTATAAGGGTAGCGTACTTACTATATTTTAAAAATATTTTTGTATATTTGTAAAAAAGAAAAGTAAAATCCTAGGTAGATTAATATCGTGGATTTTTTCATTCTATCAATTGCCATATCTACATATGCTTTAAACTTGTCAAACCCAATATAATCACATCCGTGTTTAATTGCAGCTTTAGCTGTAGTTCCACTTCCCATGAACGGGTCAAGAACCAACAGTTTTTCTTTTCCATCAGCGATGCAATGCAATATATTGTCCGGTAGTTTTTCAGGGAATGGAGCCGGGTGCTCTGTATTTATTTCAAATGGGAAACTCCATACTTCCTTTTTCATTGGGGTATCTATCTTCCTGTCAAACTTTACTTGAACAGACTTAGTTAACCAAAATATTAATTCTGTACAAGGTAAATAACGCTGTCTTGCTACATTGTTTGTAGAGCCCCTATCCCATATAATCTCCTGTCTAATCTTAAACGGAGTTTGAAATAGCCACTTATATGGCGAGATTATTTCTCCATGTCCTGACCATATCCTGTTCTTATGGTTATAGAACATTGAGCCATCTTTCTTTAATACCCTGAAGCATTCTTTTAAAATGTCAATTTGCCATTTCTCATATTCTTCCTCAGGCATGTTATCATTCTCCGGGTCTCCATTATAGTCAATAGTGGCGTTCCACTTAGATTTAGGTCCGTTTTTACCTTTATTAATTCCTTTATTATACGGCGGCGACGTTATAATCAAATCAACAGATTCATCATCTAGTTGCTTTAATCCTTCTAACACGTCTATACAGTATATCTTGTTTCTTTCTAACATTGCCTATTTTTATATAAAAAATAGAAAAAATAACCATTTAACAAAGATTAACCAAAAATATTTGTTCATATAATTTGTTTTTTGTATATTTGAGTAAAACATATGTTAAACGATAATTTATAGGCAAAAATGATTCCGTCAGATAAAGATATACAATACGAGCAATTAAATAAACACTTTAAAGAATTTGTTAGGCTCTTAAAGGAGAAAGGCAGATATACATTTATGATTAATTATCTGTTTTTCTCTGTTGGTAGAACTAAAAAGGAATTTTTCGCTGATTTCATGGGATGTTGTTTAGTTGATGCTGACTTTGATTTTGGCCGCATTTTACGTAATACTAGAACCCTAGGAAGAGGATTCGAAATACATGGATATACACATTGGGCACACAACATTAGGGGCATATCTGATGAGTGGCAAAAAGAATATAACATGAAGTATAAAAACGTTGATTTGCATTTATGAAAAGGGAACTTATAGAAGATAAAAAAATAGACGAATACTTTAATGAATTCAAAAGATTCCTAAAAGAAAATAACAGATATGCAGATATGATGCATTATATGTTTTTTTCTGTAGGCAGGACTAAGAAAGAATTCTATGTAGCTATAAAAAGGCTTTATCAAGAAAATTGCAAATACAGTTACAATTACAGTTTCGGAGATATTTTGCATATGACATATACGCTTGGTGGTTATACAAAGTATGGACACGGCCATTGGGAGAAGTATGTGGAAGAGCTGTCAAATAAGTGGAAGGCGTCATTTAAAGCAAAATTTCCAAATGGTTAACATTATTTAACATGAAATATTTGCAGATAACAGAAATATTGCTTACCTTTGCAGCAGAATAACAAATAAAACGCAAATTAATATGGAAATAAAGTACATTCAGCTTTACGATTGCTTAGGATGGGGTGCAAACACTACATCAGGTAAGATAATAGAAGAGAACGAGTATAAAGACGGAATGTGGATTCCAACTGTAGGCAATCTTATACGTCTTCACTTGCATGAGCATGATGTGATATATGAGGTTATTGCTGTGATATACAACAAGCCTACAAAGGTTATTAGAATTAAAATGGAGAAGTATAAATGAAACCAAAGCATAATCGCGTGATGTGTCCTGACTGCTTCCGTCAGAAAATGCTATTTGAGACGCAGAAGCAAGCAGACAACTTCATCAAATGGAATGGTGATGATATTGACACCAACGGCGGAGAATTGCGCTCATATTACTGCAAATGCTGTGGTGGTTGGCACATAACGTCAAAGCCACATAGAGCAGCAGTAGCGGCAACAGAGAACGCAGCCAAAGCTGAGAAAAAGCAAGAAGAGAATAGGGAAAGCATTGTGCAAGAAACGTACAAGAAAATAATAGAAGAAATTCCTACCTTGCCAAGCCCAAAAGCCGGCTTTATAAGGTGTATGATAAAGTGCTACATCAAAGTTAATAACATAGAACTTACTAGAGCTGAAAGAGACAATTTAAATAAAATTACAATATCGTATTACTTTAAACAGAAAGAACAAAATGCATAACATTGATTTTTTGGTGAACCTTTTGGAATCGCATAGCCCTAGTGGTTATGAGACGCCATCAACTGATATTTTTGCACTTGAATTGAGCAAGATTGGCGCAAACTTCGCATTTAAGGACGCCATTGGCAACTGTGCATATAGCATTGGTAATGGTAGTATTCCGTTTATGCTGTCGGGGCACGTTGACCAAATTGGACTTCAAGTACAATACGTAGATGATAAGGGCTTTGTATACTTCATCAAAGATGGTGGCGTGGATGCCAAGACATTACCTGGTACTGCTGTTACAATCCTATCAAACA
>CADBRR010000038.1 GCA_902797145.1 uncultured Eubacteriales bacterium
CATTGAGAATGAGCGGTAAATAAAATATGTTATCGACATAAATATGCACGCTTCAACGATGCTTATTATGAAAATAATTGCTACTTTATGCTTGTTCCCTACAAGGTATTTCATAGCGACCGCATAATCATCGACTGTATTGCGCCATGATGCCTGCGCTTTTTCAAGGTGCTTAGGTCTTAAAATTTTTATCTTTGCAAGGAAGTTTAAAAGCCCTTTGCCTATTTTATGAACAAACTCGATTTTTACAAGCGAAAGCAAAGCGATAAGTACAGTTGCAAAATTGATTATATAACCTATTGCGAACATTATTCGTTCAATAGTTGAGAATTGAATAATCATATCCCACAAGAAGAATATCGAAACAGTACCAAGTATAGTAACTGCAAGCTGCCATGCAAGGAACTTGATAACCAATATCGAGGTTGAAATTCCGACATTTATGCCCCTTGTTTTCATCTGAATCACCTGCATAGGCTGACCGCCCGACTGGAACGGCGTCAATGCGCCATAGAAAAAGCCAATCATTGTTGTGAGCAGCGCTTCATGGAACTTCTGCGGATTGTTGAGGAGCTTGCATATCCTCATATATGTGAGCGTATCGAAGAAAAAGTACATAAGCATTGCGCAGAATGCGCCAACGAGCCAATTTAAGTTTACCGTTTTAATTACATCGCCTATATTCTGCACGCTGGGATCTAAAAATCCTACAACAACTACAACGCCAAACGAAAGCAGTACAACGAGTATTTTCTTTAATGTATCTATGTTTCGAGCCTTTTCGTTTTCCATTATCAAAAATCCTTTTCGTTTTTTTATAGAAGCTTCAGCAAGAAGTTCCCTTTATAGAATATTGACGAGAAGAATGAACCGTCAATGAGATTATGTACAAATGTAAGATTGAATATTGTAAGCACTATCGGTATAAGCATATAAATCATAAACAACGCAAGAAGTCCCCTAATAAATCCTACACCCATACCTATAAGCCTATCGCCCTTTATAAGCGAGGGCAACCTCGATGCGCTGTCGTAGCTTCCGAGTGCAAGCGAAGCAATTATTCTTAAAATTACAAACAATACTAAAAATACTATAACTTTTAGTATGAAGTTTACTATTGTAAGGTTGAAGTAATCGCCAAGCAGCGTTACACCATCTTCATCGTAAACCTCTTTTGCAACATTCTTGCTTATAACAGAACCGAGCGGCATAGGCAAATCGGAGCTTGCGATTATTGATTGCAAACTTTCACCGCTAACCTGGGAAATTTCCGTCCTTGCAAGCTCAGGGTCGTTTATGAACTCCGCACCCTCTGTATAAAACAGCATAGTGTTATAAATTTCCTCATCGTTCTTTATTATTCCCGAAACAGGGAACATCAAACCTAATGCCAGCAATGCGCATAATATGTATGACGCTATTGAAAATATCGACCATAAAAAGCCTCTATAATATCCTGACAATACGAACAATGCCATTACTAATAGCACAAATAAATCAATTATATTCATTTTATCACCTTATTTAAATTCTATATAATATAACGAGTTCCCGCTTGTAATAATTACAACATTATCGGAAACCTTTTCAACCTCTTCTACAGGAACCGTTAAAGTCTTCCATTTTTTGAAAATATGACTTTTCTTATCATCTGAAAGGCTGAGTATATATATATCGTTGCCTGCAAATGCGTAAAGATTATCGTTTAACACGAATACGTCTGTTGTTCCGCTCGGAACACGATATAGATTGACATTTACTTTAACTTGCTCTGCCTGTTCCGCCTCGGTTATTGTGTAATATCTTATAAGATTATATACTCCGTTTTTCTCGTCTTCTTCAGACCTGAATACTAACTTGGGCTTTGTTGTGTCCATATATGTATCTACAAGCTTCCAACCGTATATTCTCGTCTTGCTTATAACACTGTTCTGCGATTTATTGTACATTATCATTTCGTTTGTGCATATCGCAAATGTGCTTTTTGATGAAAATGCGAGCTTGTCAACAAGCTGTGCCGATATTGACATTATACCCGTTGTTGATTGCTTGTCAA
The DNA here is from genome assembly GCA_902797145.1 of uncultured Eubacteriales bacterium. Taxonomy (GTDB): domain Bacteria; phylum Bacillota; class Clostridia; order Christensenellales; family CAG-138; genus RUG14239. The sequence goes on from CADBRR010000038.1 coordinate 2,057, forward strand.
GATCCCTCGTTGTAAGCTTCGTCTGCGGAAGTGAGCTTGTCGTATCAAGAAACAAAGTGTAGAATACGCCATCTGAAAATCCGTATGATAAAAGCGTTACATTCGTTAAATCTATCGTTTCTATAAGCTCTGCACGGTTGTTATAAATGTAAATTGCGTTTTCTGTGAGCGCCGCTACATACTTTGATGAACATTTTGCGCTCTTTATATCCTGTGCAACAGATATGCTCTGCCCATATGCGCCGAGTATCTGTATATTGTTACCTGAATATACGCACGCTATATCCTCCGATGCGCCAACCTTTATTGCATCTGAATTTGCAGGATATGAATAGTCGAGCTCTTTATCCTTAAAATCGTTATATATTAAGTTGTTACCCGAAAAATACAATAGTCCTTTTCCTGTATATATGTATTCTTCCGATGCTGATGCGCCGAGTATTGAAGGCGTTAAATATTGCGCTTTATCCTTTATATTCTTTATTGCGTTAAAAGCAATGAGTATCAAGGCAGCAACAGCAAACACGATAATAGTTATTCGCCTTGTTTTAGAATTGCTCCTGCGCCTTGCAGTATATGTTACAGCTTTCCTTTTGCGATTCTGTACCGCCAATTTGCTCACCGCCTTACTTATATTATTTAAACTAAATTCGTCAGCAGATAATATCTATTGCGCCTTTTAATATATTTATTTCAACTGGCGTTTTTGAATCGAGTTCGCCATCGTAATTTACTACCCTTTCCTGCTCGCATTCTATGCGTATATGCTCACAGTTTATATATTCTATCTGCTTATATTTTAAGTGCTTGCCCTTTACAAAACTCGGAAACATCGTCAGAAATTGCAGCCTGCTAACATATTCTATTATGCACACATCAAGCTTTCCGTCATCAGGGTTCGATAATGGGCATACTTTCATTCCTCCACCGAAATATTGACCGTTGCATACTGCAATAAGCAAACACGTCCTTTTTATTTCTTTCCCGTCCGCTATTATTCTTACAGGCAGCTTTTTAAGGTGTAGAAGCGTTTCAAAAACTCCGAGCAGGTAGGGGATTATCCCCGAAAAACGCTTTTTGAACTTCTCAGTGTTCTCAACTACGTCCGTATCAAAACCTATGCCCGAAAAATTCGCAAACACCTTTCCGTTCGCTTCGCCTAAATCCATTTTCTTAACACGCCCTGCAAGCAATATATCAATTGCGTCTTCGACATTTTCGCTTATAGAGAGTGCATGGGCTAAATCGTTGCCCGTTCCGAACGGAAGTATTCCAAACTCAATTTTTAAATCAGGGTCGTTCCTCTTTTCCTCAACTATCTGTGAGGCAAGCTCGTTTACAGTTCCGTCACCGCCCACACAAATTATTCTGCGTTCTCCATTTTTTATAGCATCGTGCGCAAGCTCTCTCGAATGGAATGGGTATTCTGTATATGCAAAAGAGTAATCTACTCCTTTTTTGTCGAGTATCTCCTTTGCCTTTTCAAACAGACGCTTGCCCTTTCCTCTGCCCGATGTTGGATTGACTATAAAATAATAACGCATATTTTTCCCCGTATAAATATTATAAGTCAATCTATATTATAACATGGCAATACTTCTTTTACAAGTCATTTTAACAAATACTGTTATTATTGTCGGTAATGCCGGTTAAAAAGCGAATAACAAAAAACGACCGAGATAATATTAAAAACTATCTCAGTCGTTGAATTATTAAATTCTATAAGATATAAAGATTATAAGGAATTTTCAAGCTTTGCAACAACCCTTAAAATCCTTGTTGCATCGGCTGTTGAATAAGGTTCGCCCATTGTGCTTGCGGAATTTATCTGCTTTTCGTTAAAATATGCAAGCGATGCTACTGCTCGCAAAATGCAGGTTGCATCTGCGCTTGTAATTTCTCCGTCACCATCAACATCACCCTTCATTTTCGGCTCTGCGTGCGTATCGCAAGAAAATGTGCTTGTGATAATTGCGTTATCGCAATAATTGTTTAAGTTGTTTATGTCGTCTTCGCTCCAATTCGCTGCGAAAAATCCGTTATAATCAATCGTGTAGCTTGTAACTTCCATATCGGGCGGAATAGTATCGTCTATATCAACGTAAAGTTTACTGTCACGAAGCTTTATTTCGGGCTGTTCGCCTGTTATGATTATTCTCTTGGCAACAAACGAACCTAATGCGCCTTTATAATTAGTTTTTACATAGGGCGGAATTATAATCGTTTCAAGATTCAATGTTCCAATATCGCCAATAACTTCGATTGAGTCGGGCAATTTTACATCGCTAATCTTTACTCCTTCAAAAATTCCGTGCAGTTGTTTAACCGTTTCGGGAATTGCTATTGAATTGTATTCACGAACTTGCCCGCTTTTGTCGCCAAATGCGCTTGAAACACATTTAACTCCCTGCGGTATAGTTACATCTTTATCGCTTCCGTTGTACTTTATAAGCACGCCGTCACCGACAATTACAAATTCATCTTCAAGAGAGTTGTACCACTTGGTTGACTCAAAAGCAAACTGCTCGACAACATCAACATTTTTACCGATTTCAACGGTTTTAAGCGAACTGCATCCTTCAAATGCGCTGTAACCTATGCGCTCAACCGAATCGGGAATATTTATTGCTTCAAGCGAAGTGCATTTTTCAAATGCCTGCCTGTCAATATATTTTACTCCGTCAGGAATTGTTATTTCACTTAACGATTCACAGCCGATAAACGCACAGCTTTCAATACATTCAAGCGTTGAAGGCAATTTAACGGTCTTGAGCGTTTCCGATTTTTCAAACGCATTATAAATATTCGTTATTCCGTCATCGAGTTTTACCTCTTTAAGCGATTTGAAAATGTATGACGGGAAAACTGTTGAACCATCAACAAATTCTATGCCGCCCGAAATTATAAGCGTTTGAGCGTTGTCTGTTATGCCTTTTTCACCAAGCTCTTTAAACAATTTTTCGGTCATATAAAGCTTGCCGCTGCCTGAAAATGTGAGCGTTTTCGTGTCGGAATCATATTGATAATCAATATTGTTTTCCGTATCGTCAATAGCAAACGCATACGGCGCAGATGTGACAACGACTAATAACGCAAGCAAAATCAAGCTAAATCGTTTTAAGTTTTTCATAAATTACCTCCATTTCTTTGCATATAAACATTGCAAAAATGTATTATTATAATTATATTATAAGATAAAAAAATAATATGTCAACTATAAAAAAGAATTTTAAACTAAAAAATACAATATATTACTATAATTTGGTATGCAGTAATGTTCGACTGATTTTTTGTCCTTGCAGTAAATCTTTATTTGTGATATAATCAATTCAAATTCCCTAAAGGAGCTAACCGTAATGGATGATATAAAACTTGCAATTGCGAGCAACCTCATCAGGCTCAGGCAGTCTGCCGGTATGACGCAGGCGGAGCTTGGTGAAAAGCTTAGCTATTCGGATAAAACGATTTCAAAATGGGAGCGTGCAGAATCGGCTCCCGACACTATTGCATTAAAGCAGATTTCCGATATTTTCGGCGTAACGCTCGACTATATGGTCAATACGCATGATGAGTGGGAGGGCGATAAGAAAACGCATGAAAAGAACTTGGATGAGCAGAACGATAATGCTGAAACGGATATTTCAAAGTATAGAACGATAACGCTTATAGTTCTTGTCGGAATATTTGCGCTTACTGTATTGACCTTTACTATAATATGGGCAACGGGAACTCTTGAATGGATGGTTTTCATCTATATGATACCTGCAATGCTTATAACTCTTCTTGTACTCAATAGCGTGTGGAACAAGGGAAAACATAATTTTTATATTGTGTCTGCGCTTGTTATGAGCATATTCGTTGTCGTATATCTTACGCTTATGAGCTTTAACCCGTGGCAGATATTTATAGCGTTCGTGCCTGCGGAGATAGTTGTTATTCTTAGCTTTAAGCTGATTAACAAGAAAAACAAATAAAAATGAATAGAATATAAGCTTGTGCCACACCTTTGGTACAGGCTTTTTTGATTTGATTGGTTGTAAAAACATAAAGAAATAGCGTAAATATGTATAAAAAACTTGAAAAAAAGGCGGTTGTATGATATAATATAATAAGTAATTTCAGGGGAAAAATCTATGCGTGTTGACAAATTAAAACTTATTAATTTCAGAACATATAAAAGTCTTTCTTTTTTGCCCTCTGAAGGGCTTACAGTCATTACAGGAGAGAATGCGCAGGGCAAAACAAACGTGCTTGAAGCGTTGTTTATGTGCGCTTTCGGGCGAAGCCACCGCACGAGCAAGGATAATGACCTTATTGCGTGGGGAACTGAAAATGAAATGGGCGGAGGCTGTTATATTGGATTGGAGCTTCATTCAAGGAGCGGAAGTCACAACATAGAGATAAAAATGCGTCCCGGTGAGAAAAAGAAGATATTTATCGACAGGGCGCAGGCAGAACGCACAGGGGAGCTTATGGGAATGCTCAATGTTGTAATGTTCGCACCTGAGGATTTGTCGATTATAAAGGAAGGCCCTGCTGAGCGAAGGCGATTCCTCGATATGGAAATAAGTCAGCTAAAACCATCATATTATTGTAATTTACAGAGATATAACAGCGTGTTAAAGCAGAGGAACGCACTTTTAAAAGACGGTGGGCTTGATAGGGCAAAACAGCTTTTTATGTGGAATGAACAGCTTGCGATGTGCGGGGCGAAGATAATGCAGGACAGGCTCGAATTTATGGATATTCTTTCGGGGATTTCGTGTGAGCTTCATAAGAACATTTCGTCATCTAAAGAAACGCTCGATGTATTTTATAGTCCGAGCGTAGGTTTTGCTGACGATATGGGCGATATTATAAAAGTTAAGGAAAAGATAATTACAGCGCTTGAACGTGCTGAGGAAACGGATCTTATTCGCTGTTATACGTCGGTTGGACCGCATAGAGATGATATAACTGTTAAGATTAACGGAACGGATGTGCGTGCGTTCGGTTCACAGGGTCAGAAAAGGACGGCGGCATTGTCGCTTAAACTTTCGGAGCTTGAGCTTATAAAACGAATCTCGCTTGAAAAACCGGTGCTTTTGCTCGATGATGTTTTAAGCGAGCTTGACGATATGCGCCAGAGATTTTTGCTTGAAAGCGTATCGGGCTGTCAATGTATATTGACTTGTACGTCGATAGATTCTGTCCGCAAGGCAGGGCTTAACGATTTTGAAGAATATAATTGCAAAATGGGATATTTAACTAAAGTTTAGTTTTAAATATATGGAGGAAATATGTCTAATCACGAAAATTATGATGCTGCGCAGATACAGGTACTTGAAGGTCTTGAAGCGGTTCGCCGCAGACCGGGTATGTATATCGGTTCAACGGATATAAAGGGACTTCATCATCTTGTAACAGAGCTTGTTGATAACAGCATTGACGAAGCGCTTGCAGGTTACTGCACGCATATTGAAATAACAATACATAAGGATAACTCGGTTACAGTTGAGGATAACGGAAGAGGAATACCGGTAGATTATCATGAAAAGATGGGCAAGAGCGCACTTGAGGTTGCGCTTACAGTTCTTCATGCAGGCGGAAAGTTCGGCAGCGGTGGATATAAGGTGTCGGGCGGACTCCATGGCGTAGGCGTAAGCGTTGTAAACGCATTGTCGGAAGACTTGGTAGTCGAGGTTAAGCGTGACGGGAAAATTCATAGGCAGAGATATTCAAGGGGTACTCCTTTAACTCCTGTTGAGGTTGTAGGCACTTGCCCCGAAAACGAGAGCGGAACAAAGGAAACGTTCCTCGCTGATAAGGATATATTCGATACGCTTGAATACAATTATGAAACGATGATTACGAGAATGAGGGAGCTTGCGTTCCTCAATAAAGGCGTTACTATAACAGTTACAGATGAGCGTGGCGAAGAGGATGTTGTAAATAAGTTCTGCTATGAGGGCGGAATTGTAAGCTTTGTTGAATACTTGAACCGCAATAAAGATGCGCTCCACCAGAAGCCTATTTATTTCAGCGCAACAAAGAATGATGAAAACGGCGCAGAGATAGCATCTGTTGAAGTTGCAATGCAGTATAATGACGGTTATAACGAGAACATTTTCACGTTTGCAAACAATATTTCAACGATAGAGGGCGGAAGTCATCTTGCCGGATTTAAGAGTGCGCTCACGAGGGTTGTAAACGATTATGGCAAAAAGAACGGTATGTTCAAGTCGTCAGACGTTGCGCTTTCGGGCGAGGATATAAGAGAAGGCCTTACAGCTATAATCAGCGTAAAGCTTACTGAACCGCAGTTTGAGGGTCAGACTAAAACGAAGCTTGGCAACGCATATATCCGTCCGATAGTTGATTCTGTCGTTGCAAATGGACTTTCGGTATTTATGGAAGAAAATCCGCAGATTGCAAGGCTTATTGTCGATAAGTGCATAACTGCATCGAGGGCGAGAGATGCTGCAAGGCGAGCAAGGGAGCTTACGAGGCGAAAGACTGTACTCGATTCAACAGCGTTGCCGGGCAAGCTTGCAGATTGTCAGGAAAAAGACCCTAAGCAGTGTGAGATATTCCTCGTAGAGGGCGACTCCGCCGGCGGAAGCGCAAAGCAGGGCAGGGATAGAAGATTCCAAGCTATTTTGCCCCTTCGTGGTAAGATTTTGAATGTTGAAAAGACAAGGCTTGACAGAATACTTGCAAACGATGAAATAAAGGCTATGATAACAGCGTTCGGTGGCGGTATGGATAGCGATTTCGATTGCGAAAAGCTAAGATATGATAAGATAATCTGTATGACAGATGCCGATGTAGACGGAAGCCATATAAGAATTTTGCTTTTAACATTCTTCTATCGTCATATGAGGCCGTTGCTTGAACAGGGGCACGTTTATATAGCACAGCCACCGCTTTATAAAGTAACAAAGGGCAAGTTTGAGAAATATACATATTCTGATGAAGAACTTGAACAGGTTTTGACCGAGATTGGCAGAGAACCTAAGCCGACGATTCAGCGTTATAAAGGCCTTGGCGAAATGAACCCCGAACAGTTGTGGGAAACGACAATGGACCCTGAAACGAGAATTATGAAGCGTGTAAGCTTTGAAGACGCTATGCACGCAGATGAGATATTTACATTGCTTATGGGCGACAAGGTAGAACCGAGAAGAAAATTCATCGAGGAAAATTCAAAGCTCGTAACGGATTTGGACATCTAAAATGCACCTGCGGTGCGCTAAATGTGCCTAACGGCACGCTAAAACGCACTGAGTGCGATAAATGCACAACCTGAACTGCTGAGCGACCAAAAGTCCTCAAACAAGGAGTTAAAATGGATAATATAAATGATAACAACTTAAACGAAAGAATCTTGCCGATAGGTATAGAAGATGAAATGAAAAAATCCTTCATGGCGTATGCTATGACGGTTATCATAAACAGGGCTTTGCCTGATGTAAGGGACGGTTTAAAGCCGGTTCACAGAAGAATTATGTATGCTATGGATGAGCTTGGAGTTCAGCCCGACAAGCCCTATCGTAAGTGCGCACGTATTGTCGGTGACGTACTCGGTAAATATCATCCCCATGGCGACAGCGCAGTTTATGATGCGCTCGTAAGGCTTGCACAGCCTTTCAATTCAAGATATACGCTCGTTGACGGTCATGGCAACTTCGGTTCTGTTGACGGAGATGGCGCAGCAGCTATGCGTTATACGGAAGCACGTATGTCAAAAATGGCAGTAGAAATGCTTGCAGATATTGACAAGAACACAGTTGATTTTTATCCCAACTTTGATGAAACGCTAATGCAGCCGTCAGTTTTGCCGTCAAGATATCCGAACTTGCTCGTAAATGGTTCAGGCGGTATCGCCGTAGGTATGGCAACGAACATTCCTCCGCATAATCTTGGTGAAACGATAGATGCGTATATTGCGCTCATGGACAACCCTGAAATTTCTATTGAGGAGCTTATGGAATACCTCCCTGCCCCCGATTTCCCGACCGGCGGTGTTATTATGGGAACAAGCGGTGTTAAACAGGCGTACAGGACAGGCAGAGGCAAGATAATAGTCAGGGCAAAAACCGATATAGAAACATTCGGTCAGAACAGGCAGAGAATAGTTGTTACAGAAATTCCGTATCAGGTAAACAAGGCAAGGCTCGTTGAAAAGATTGCAGAGCTTGTTCATGATAAGAGGATTGAAGGTATTTCTGATTTAAGAGATGAATCGGATAAGAGCGGTATGCGTATCGTCATCGAGCTTAAAAAAGATGTCAACGCAAACGTTATACTCAATCAGCTGTTCAAGCATACGCAGCTTCAGGATACATTCGGCGTAATTATGCTTGCGCTCGTTGACGGCGAACCGAAGGTTCTTTCGATTAAGGAAGCGCTTTATCATTATCTTGAATTTCAAAAGCAGGTAGTTACAAGGCGAACGATATTTGACCTTGAAAAAGCAAGGGAAAGATTGCATATATTGGAAGCGCTTATGGTTGCGCTTGACAATATTGATGAAATAGTTCAGCTTATAAAGACGAGCGAAAATGCAACCGTTGCAAGGGAACGACTTATGGCAAGGTTCTCATTTACGCAGAAGCAGGCTCAGGCAATTCTCGATATGCGACTTCAGAGGCTTACAGGTCTTGAACGTGAGAAAATCGAGGCGGAAATAGGCGAACTTACAAAGCTCGTTGCATATTTGCAGAGTATACTTGACGATGAAAGCGTATTGCTCGGAGTTATCAAAGATGAAATTCTCGAAGTTAAGCGCAAGTATGCAGATCCGAGAAGAACGGAAATAAGTCAGGTATTTGACGATATAGATCTTGATGATGTAATTCAGGAAGAGGATATGGTTGTAACTCTCACTCATCTTGGTTATATCAAACGAGTTCCGACAGATACATATAAGAGCCAGAACAGAGGCGGAAGAGGCATTATCGGTCAGACAACACGTGAAGAAGACTTTGTAAAGCGAATATTTGCAACATCAACGCACAATAGCATAATGTTCTTTACGAACAAGGGCAGAGCGTTCAAGCTCAAATGCTACCTTATTCCCGAAGCAGGAAGGGCTGCAAAGGGTACTGCTATTGTAAACTTGTTACAACTTGGCGCAGGCGAAAAGGTAACGCAGGCATTCCCTGTAACTGCTGATATGGAAGACGGATACCTCGTGCTTGCAACGAAAAAGGGCATTATAAAGAAGACGCCTATTTCAGATTTTGCAAACATAAGAAAGGGCGGTCTTATTGCCCAAACGCTTAAAGAAGATGATGAACTTATAGGCGTTATCTATTCAAGGGGCGATGATGAATATCTTGTTGGCACGCGAAACGGTCAGTCAATAAGATTCAACGAAGACGATGTAAGAAGTATGGGTCGTGCGGCAGCAGGCGTTAAATCAATAACGCTCGATGATGATGATTATGTTGTCGATGTTGAAAGAATAGAAAAGGGCGAATCTATCCTCGCTATAACAGAAAATGGTATGGGTAAGCGCACGAATGAAGACGAATATCGCATGCAGCGTCGAGGCGGCAAGGGCATAAAGGCTATAAATATAACCGATAAGACCGGCAAACTCGTTGCTATGAAGATGATTAACGACTCGGAAGATATTATGCTTATAAGTGATGATGGAACGATAATGCGTATGCCTGTTTCACAGCTCAGGGTTATTTCAAGAAATACTCAGGGCGTTAAGATAATGAAGCTTTCAGGCGGCGCAAAGGTTGTTTCGGTCGCAATAGTTGAGCATCAGGAAGAAGTTGAAGACGCTTTAGAAACTAATAATGCGGTTGAGGAAACAAGCAGTGAAGAATAATATAAATAATTTTGATGAAAATCTTATAAAACTTGCCAATCTCTTTTCAGAGGTTGGCGAAACTTTATATGCGGTCGGAGGAATGGTTCGCAATCCGCTTCTGGGTCTTCCCATAAGCGATATTGATGTGTGCTCAAAAATGCCCGTCGATGAAGTTATAAATTTTTGCAAAAAGAACGATTTACATTTTGTTCCTAAGGGTCTTGCGTATGGAACGGTCGAGATTCATATAGGCGGAATTTCTGTTGAACATACAACGTTTAGGGCGGATTCATATGGCGAGGGCGGTTCGCATAAGCCTGAAAGCGTTA
>CADBRR010000039.1 GCA_902797145.1 uncultured Eubacteriales bacterium
GGAACAAATGTTCGGTGAAGAAATTAAAGGAAAAATTCGTAATAAAATGATGATTGAGTGTTGAAAAAAGTGTTTGTTGTGATGTTTTGTATGTGGTATTGGGGATATGTTTGTGGTCTATATCAAAAGATATAGCGGCGTGTTTGGTGATGCTTTTTGTGAAAAGCTGTGCAATCGTACTTGTCGGGTGCGTGTGTAACGGTGCGTGATGCAGTTGAGTGTTAGTTTACAATGGCTCGGAATCTGCTTTGCGTGTGTAATTGTGGTAGTGCGTGTTTATGTTATGGGCAGTAGTGCAAGTTTTGGAATCGTTTTTTGTGTAATTTCGGTTGCGGTGATTTGCTTCTATGTTTCGTGTGTGGTGTTGGGGATATGTTCGTGGTCTATATCAAAAGATATAGCGGTGTGTTTGGTGATGCTGTGCTGTTTGGAATGGATAGTGAAGCAGTTGCGTTTGTTGGGTGCGTTTGCGATATCGTGGTTTGTGGTGTGCTATAAAAAACATTACATAGATGGAACAAATATTCGATAACAATTTAAAAGTAAAATCTGTAATAGTATGAAAACCAAGTGTTAAAATTATGTATTCGCTATGTGGGTTATATCATGAATATATGGTAGTGGTGATTATCTTATATGTTTTACATATGTGAATAATGCAGGAGTTGTGTTTCCAAGCTTAATGAGTGGCGTTGTGAATAGTTTTTGCTCTTGTGGAGGTTTGCGGTATATGGAGCTTTGATGCGTATGGGCAATTATTTGTTGAGTTATAATGAGTGTATAGCGGAGCAGATGGGGCTATTTTTCTGTTATGATTTGTATTTTGGGGTGCTGATATGATTGTCGCTATATAATTATCAAATTGTGAGTATTACTTGATTTGCATATTAAATCTGTTTATATATATAGAGAGCAGAATTATATGCAATATTGATTTTTTGTATTAATTAAGTTAAAATATTATTATAGGCAGTTTATTGTGTTATATATTTAGGAGGTTTTAAATGAGCACTTTTTCTCAGATTATGGGCTCAGCGATTGTAATTGTAATTGCTTTATATGTGATTATATCCGTTATTCTTTTCATAAAGGACGGCATAGATTCAAAAAAACAAGGACGAGTTAGAAACAAGATATATACTGTTATGTTTATAATCGGCATGGTTATCGTTGGTTTAGTTGTAATGGTTATGATACTTTTAATAATGCTTGCAACGCTTTTTATGAGGAGTATGTAATATGATTGAGCGCAAATTTATAAGAACATTGATTATAGTGGCTTTACTTGGAGTAATTATTACAATTGCACATTTTATTTACATCTATTTTGCCTATCAAAACTCCTCCATAATACAATTTATTGCAAGGGAGATATGGCCATGAAAAAATCAATATCTATTCTTGTTATAATATTCCTATTTGTATCTTTGAATGCTTTTTTATACATAACAATCACAAGCCGCCTTGCGAATAATTTTAGTGGTACTCATCAAGTTAAGATGATAGATGTGGCTAAATTTCTGCCTTTTGAGGCTGCATCAGAGCTTGCAAGAACAGGTTCATCGTTAAAATTTCAAAATGGTGATGATTTACCTGTTTTAGATGGTGCAGCAGCACTTGTACCTGTTTACGCATCTGTGATAGATAATTGCTATCCCAAAGGAACTGTCACCTATGAGGGCGGGGCATTTTCTGACGATAATTACTATGGTGAAAATTTTGCCGCAGACAGTGTTATGCAATATCAAAATACTATAAGGGGATTTAATTCTCTTATTGACGGTTCTGTCGACCTATTTTTCACAGCACACCCATCTAAGGAGCAAATGCAATCAGCAAAAGAAAAAGGCATTGAGCTTGAAATAGTACCGATTGGATTAGAAGCATTTGTATTCTTTGTAAACAAAGAAAATCCTGTTGACGGGTTGACATCTGAGCAGATACGCTCGATTTACAGAGGAGAGATAACAAACTGGCGAGATGTTGGTGGAGTTTCAAGAATTATAAATCCGCTAACGAGAATAGCAGGTTCCGGCAGTCAAACGATGATGGATAAGTTTATGGATGGCGATATGCTTACATCGAGGCATCCTCTATCAATATTCGGTGGAGGAATTGGTTATTCATTTCGTTACTATTTATCCGGAATGGTAGCAGATGATAATGTGAAGATGTTAGCTATTGACGGAATATATCCTGATGCTGAAAATATTCGCAATGGTTCTTATCCAATCAGCGCAAATTTTTATGTAGTATATCGCAAAGACAATCAAAATGAAAATGTTGGCAGACTTGTTGAATGGCTTTTATCGGATGAAGGTCAAACAATGATTGAAGCTTGTGGCTATGTAGGATTAAACAATTAAACGGATTAGTTTAAAGCTATTGGGCGTTATTGCATAAAAATCCCCGAATTTGTCGGGGATTTGGTCTATTTATTTACTTATGCTATTTCGAGAGCGAGTTCCATCATTTGAGTGAAAGTTTTTTGTCTTTCTTCAGACGAGCATGATTCGCCTGTAACGATGTTATCTGAAATTGTGCAGATACAGAGAGCGTTCTTTTTAGCCTTTGCTGCGTTGAGATACAGCGCTGTGCTTTCCATTTCGACAGCCAAGACGCCCATATCTGCGAATTTAACCGATGCGCCGCCATCATAGAACACATCTGAGCAATAGAGGTTGCCTACTGTTACGGGGATATTGAGTTTTTCTGCTGCATCGGTAGCTTTTTTCAAAAGCTCATAGCTTGCTATTGGTGCGAAAGTACCTGGCAATTCATACTGTGAAGCGTAATTTGAGTTTGTGCAAGAACCCATACCGATAACGATTGAGCGGAGTGGGATATCCTTCTGTATTGCGCCGGCAGAACCTATTCTTATAATATTTTTTACATTATAGAAATTAAAAAGCTCATATGAATATATGCCAATTGACGGCATACCCATACCGCTTGCCATAACAGAAACTCTTTTTCCCTTATAAAAGCCTGTATATCCCTGAACTCCTCTTACGTTATTTACGAGGACAGCGTTTTCAAGGTATGTTTCAGCGATAAACTTTGCACGGAGCGGATCTCCGGGCATAAGGACTGTTTGCGCAAAATCATCTATGTTTGCACTTATGTGAGGTGTTGGTACGCTCATAATAAAATTCCTTTCGTTAATAAAAATCTTTTATAATATTTTAAAATATTATTTTCAAAAACTCAATAGAAAATGAAAAAAATATGATACAATATAATAAAGGAGGTGCGAAGAAGTGGGTATTATATCGTTATCTGTGCGAACGCTTGTTGAATTTATTTTGCGTTCGGGAAGCATTGATAGTCGTTTTACCGGATTTGACAGGGCGAACGAAGGCGCAATGATTCACAGAAAGATACAATCCATGCAGGGTGATAGCTATGATAGTGAAGTTTCGCTGTCGATTTGTGAAACATACAATGGGATAGATTACGAAATTTCGGGTCGTGCTGACGGCATATTTGAGCGTAACGGTGAAATATTTATAGACGAGATAAAGTCAGTTGATATAGATTTATCGAAAATAACTGAAGATTACAATAAAGTACATTGGGCGCAGGCGATGTGTTATGGTTACATATTCCTTGAAGAGAGTGAGTATGAAGATATAAACATACAATTAACATATGTAAACGATTCTGAGGAACAAATAAAGCGATTTGTGAGGCATTATGAGCACGAGGAACTGCGTGAGTTTTTCTTCTATCTGCTTGCTCGTTATGACAAGTGGGCAAAAATTCAATTATCGTGGGTGAACACGAGAAACGAATCGTTAAAAATGCTCCAATTTCCGTTCAAGGAATATCGCAAGGGGCAAAAGGAGCTTGCAAAATATGTATTTAGAGCAATAATGGACAAAAGAATGCTCATTTGCGAAGCACCAACGGGTATAGGCAAGACAATGTCAACGATGTTCCCTGCTTTAAAAGCAATGGGTGAGGGTGTTGGCGACAAGTTATTTTATCTTACAGCAAAGACTATAACACGCAAGGCGGCTCAAGATGCGATAGAGCTTCTTCATAATACTTATTCCGGAGATTTACAGCTTAAATCAATTACTATAACTGCGAAGGAAAAAATCTGTTTTATGTGCAATGAGGGCAAGGAACGCAAATGCACGCCTGAGGACTGCAAATATGCTGACGGATATTATGACAAGCTTTCTGATGTGTTATTTATAATAATATCCACCGAGCGATTTATGGCAAGGGAAGATATTGAGCGTTATGCGAGAGAATACGAGGTTTGTCCGTTTGAATTATCGCTTGACATAAGCGATTGGTTCGATGTTATAGTATGTGATTACAATTACTTTTTTGACCCGACTGCGCACCTGAGGCGATTTTTTGAATACACGAGCGACCATACTGTTCTTGTAGATGAGGTGCACAACCTTGTCAGCCGTTCGAGGGAGATGTATTCTTCTTCGCTTGAAATTAAGAAAATTAAGGAAGTTAAAAAAGATGTTCCCAAGCGTCAGAAGAAAATTATAAGTTCGCTCAACTCTTTAATTGAAGCGCTTGAAGAAATTTGCAATCTTGCAGATTATGACAAGCCCTATGTTCAGAAAGGAATTATGACGAGCATATATGACCCTGTCAACAAGTGCTGTGAAGCAATTAGATACGGGCTTGACAAATACAAAGATGATGTTACAAGCGATATGCTTGCGTTATATTTTGATTTGAAATTTTTCATGAAGATATATGAGCTTTACGATGACAACTACATAAATCTTATAACGAAAAACAGGTTTGAATTATGCTGTCTTGATGCGTCAAAATATATTCGTGAATCTATGGACGATGTACGTAGCGTAATACTTTTTTCTGCAACGCTTGAACCGATTAGCTATTATGCAGACGTTCTCGGAACGCCCGATGCAGGCAGGCTTCGCCTTTTATCGCCATTTGACCGCAACAGGCTTGGACTTTTTGTTGCCAACAAAATAAGCACACGTTACCGTGACAGGGAAAACACGCTTGAAGCTGTTTGCAATCTTATAGGAACTATGGTTCAGGCAAAGCAGGGAAACTACATAGCGTTCTTTCCGTCATACAAATATATGGAAAATGCTGTTGATTTATTCTCACAGCTTTATGAAAATATAAATATTGTTGTGCAGAAAAACGATATGAACGAAACTGCTCGTGAGGAATTTTTAAAGCTATTTGACAATGACAAAGATGAAACTATGCTTGGGTTCTGCGTTATGGGCGGAGTTTTTTCCGAGGGTATAGACTTGACGGGCGACAAGCTCATAGGCACAGCCATTGTTGGAACAGGTCATCCGCAAATCAACGAGCAGCTCAACGCACTCCGTGAATATTTTGATGAAAAGAATGACGAGCGTTTAGGCTACAAGTTTGCCTACACTTATCCCGGCATGAACAAGGTTATGCAGGCGGCAGGCAGGGTTATAAGGACCGAAAGCGACAAGGGTGTTGTTCTTTTAATTGATGACAGGTTCACGACAAGGGAATACCTTGAACTGTTCCCCGAACATTGGAAAGGGTACAAAAAAGTTATAAACTCCGTTCAGCTTAGCAATATGCTAAACGAGTTCTGGGAAAATTAAAAAAAGTCTTGCAGGAGCTTTTTTAAAAGCTCCTGCAAGAAGGGTAACAAAACATGAAAAAAACGAATTAATTCCAAAATTATATTTTTTACTATATTAAAATTATTTACTTTTATTTGAAAAATATTTAGTTTTTCTCAATAAATTCTCTCGTTTGTTCAACGTTTGCCCTGAGCGATTCAAGCTCTGCTAAAATATCGTCAATAGTGCTTCGCCAATCTTTTCTATCATCGGTCATCTTATCGACCATACGGTTATACTGCACACGTTCAAGCTCAATTTCAGCTTTCATATTATCAGCTTCCTGCTGTGCCTGAGCAACTATTCTATCCGCCGTTTTCTGAGCTTCTATCATAACCTTTGCAATCAATGCGGTTCTCTCATCACATTCACGCATCTTTGCTTCAAGCGATTCTTCAAGCTCCTTACTCTTTACCGTATCATAATTATTTGTTATGCGCATAGATTCTATTGTATCATTTGCATTATCAAGTGCCTGCCTGAGCGTTCCCTGCTCACTTTTTGCATTATCAAGTGCAAATTTTAATTCGTCACGCTCTCTATTTGCTATTTCAAGCTCCTTTTCAAGCTCCTCTACTCGCTTATCATCATAATTGTTTATCGGCTTTTCTTCAACAACTGTATTATCTTTTTGTAAATCAATTTCCTGCTCGCTTGTAATTAAGTTCTTTGTAAGTAGCCTTAATCTTTCATCAAGCTCGTTTACCTTTTCGCCAAGCTCTTTAATTTCACTATCCTTTTCGTCGATTATATTGTCATACTCAAACGATATTTCATTTACGCTTTTTTCATAAACATCAGCAAGAAATTTTATGTTGTTACGAACGCTATCTTTATCGTATCCGCCAAATGTCGTTTTTGATATTGTCATAGTGTTCGCAAATCGCCTTGCATTCTGCAATTTTGCTTTTATGTCTACATTGTTGCTCATGATGTGCAATCCTTCCTGAAAATAGCCACTAAGGACATATTTGTTCAAAATTACTTCATAATTCGATTATAAAGCCTTAACCCCAAAATGTCAATCAATTTTCTATATTTATTTCACAAAAAATGTGATATAATTTATATAACAACCAAAATAACCTGAAAAATAGGAATGACATATGGATCACAAGGCTTTTTTCGCTCAAATTAAGAGCAAGGACATTAAAAATAAATACTTATTCTGCGGCAGCGAAGAATTTGTTAAGCGAAGTGCAATAACTGCGCTAACTGCTATTATTGATGAGGATATGCGAAGCATGAACGTAACTATGCTCGATTCTTACAACAAGTCGGATTTTATTGCGCAATGCGAAACGCTGCCGTTCTTTGCAGAACACAGAATTATTATTCTTTCAAAGCTTCCTGACAAGGACGATGCAAAGGCAATTATCGAATATCTTGACAATGTTCCCGACACGACAATCGTTGTATTCAATATACGAGGCAACGTTGACAGCAAGCTTTCAATAGTCAAATATTTTGCAAAGCTTGACCTCGTTGTTAATTTTGATATGCTTGATGAAGTTGATGCGGTAAAATGGGTATTTTCCCATGCAAAGGATTATTCTGTTACTATTACAAAGGAAAATGCAGCTTTCCTCATTTCGCTTGTTGGAAGGGATTTATCTACTGTAAACGGAGAACTTGCAAAAACTGCTTCTTTTGTTGGAGAGGGAAACGAGATTGACCGCAACGCAATAAGCAAATGCGTTATAAAAAACATAGAATACAAAATATTCGATATGCAGGATTATTTGTTTTCAGGTAAAGCCGGAGATGGTATACGTGTGCTTTATTCTATGCTCGATGACGGTGAACCCGCTATGAAAATCGCTTCTTTCCTTGTAGGCAGGCTTAAACTAACAATTGAGGCGAGAAAATACATTGACAAGGGCATGAGCAAGGATAGTGCAGTTAAGCTTATGGGAAACAATTTCCCTGCAAAAAAGGCATACGACCATGCGAAATTATTTGATATGAACACATTACTTGATGCGTGCAAAGCTTTTTCAGAAATTGGTTATTTGCAGATTTCAGGCCGTATGAGCGATAAAGATGCGTTAATCGGCGCAGTACTTAAATATTTTGTTAAGTAGCAAGGTGTTCGATAAGTATTTTTGTTCCGAGTGAAATTAAGATTATTCCACCTATCAGGCTTGCTGTTTTGCCGAATTTATTGTTCATTCGTTTACCAAGCCTTGTTCCTAAAAACGATATTACAAACGTTGTCGTGCCGATTATAAGCGAGGAATTTATTATTTCTGCGTTGAGGCATGACAGCGTTACGCCTACTGTGAATGCGTCGATGCTCGTTGCTATTGCGCATAGCAATATGCTTTTTATATCTGTAAACATAGTTTCATCATATTCTTTTTTCTTGTCAAAATAATCTAATATCATACCTACGCCGATAAACGATAGAAGTATAAACGCAATATAATGGTCAAACGCTGATACTGCTTGCGATACTTTTTCGCCTAAAAAATAGCCAAGCATAGGCATTATTGCCTGAAACAATCCGAACATAAACGCAACAAAAATATCGGATGAGCTGCTTTTCCCCGTATTCGTCATACCCTTTATTATTGATGCAACGAACGCATCCATTGAAAGCGCAACGGCTATTAATAAAATTTCAATCAAGGTCATTTTGCTTTTCCTGCCATTAAAATTATTTATTTATTAATATATGAGGCTTTATTTAAGTTTATGAAGACCGATTTACCACGTGTTGACAGAATAATTATTCTACTTAAAAAATATGTGAACATAATTAATTTATCCCATAAGTTAATGGGAATTAATGACAAAATTCGATTAATTTATTGCATATTTCTGCAAAATATGATAAACTAAAACAAAAAGTGGAGTTTTGTATGTATTTAATCGGTAAGAGTGTGTCGCACAAGATTTTCGGAAAAGGCACAGTAATTGAAATTTCCGAAGATAATAATTATTCTAATCCGCATAGTCGAATTGTGACGGTGCGGTTTGAGGGCGCTGATGGTGAGTTCTTTAAAAAATTCGTGTATCCTGATGCGTTTGAAAAATTCCTGACGGTCGATGATGAATCGGTCGCTGAAAATCTTGAAAAGGACAAGCAGGCTTCATATCAGTTTGAACAAAAGAAAAAGCAGGAGCTTGCGGCAGCGATGGAAATTTCAAATGATGATGCAAAGCCTGAAAGTATGGTAAAGCTTTTATTAAAGCAGAGGTACAAACGGAAAAATGCGGTTGCTGACGATAAGGGGAACGTTGCGCTGCGTGGAAGTTTCAATATTATTGATAGAACGAGTCCGCTCAATACTATTTCAAAAAACATCATTGACGCATATTCTGAGGCAAGGGGCAAAAAAGTAAACGTTAAGTTTAGAAGCAACAGCGTATTTTTTATTACAAGTTCGCCCCGAAATGATGTTAGCGAAAAAAATAGGCTGATTGTTGGCGCATTCGTTGCAACGAGGGAGCTCGATGGTTCGATAGGGCTTAAAGATGGTTATTCGATACTGCTTGATGAACAAGAATCTGAAAAAATTCTATTCTGGAATTATCATAAGAACGATAAGCACAGCGAAAGACCTATATGGAATCAGGGCGTTCATAGATATATTGATGATATTGAAGCTGCCCAGATACTTCGTGATATGGCATCGCTTCGTGGTGAAGATGATTTTGCTTCGACATTCTATAAGCGTTTCTGTAAATCAAGGGGCATTGATGAAAGCAAGCTTCCTAAACCAAGCGGAGCATTAACTATAAATATTGTAAGCAAAAACAAAACTTAAACTCCATTTTTTAAGCACCGAAAAACCGTTGACGGTTAGCGGTGCTAAATTTTTTTTCAAAAAAATAAGAATTGTACTGCTAAATGGACACGACTTATGTTATACTAAATTACGTAACAGAGAAACAACTGTTACATCGAATCAAATGATAAATAATGAGGCTACAAAAGAATTTGATATATGATAGAAAAATGATTGAAAGACTGTTGAAAAAAGTAAATAAAAGGCTAATGATAAATAATTGAGCAACAAATGATGAGCAGGGGGAGCGAAAGCACCCCCTTTTTTTAAAATTAAAAATCGGGTGTGGAGAGCGGTTTGATTTGCAAGTTTTGAGCTGAAAGTGTAAAATTTTTAAATTGTATTGATATTATGCTATAAATTTGTTATACTGTTTATTTGGTAAAGTATGCTTTAAAAGCTTAAATATATAAGGAAAAAGAAATGATTGAGATAAAAGATTTAGTTTATGAATATATGACAGATGAGCAGGAAAACAAGGTTGCTGCGCTTGACGGAGTATCACTCAAAATCGAAGATGGCGAGTTTGTCTGCATAGTAGGTCACAATGGTTCGGGAAAATCGACGCTTGCAAAGCACTTGAATGGACTGTTACAGCCTACGAGCGGTGATGTTCTTATTGACAATATGAACACGAAAGACGAGTCAAAGCTTTTAGATATAAGGCAGAAGATAGGAATCGTTTTCCAGAACCCTGACAACCAGATTGTAACAACTGTCGTTGAAGAAGATGTTGCGTTTGGCCCTGAAAACATAGGCATTGAGAGCGGTGAAATAAGAAGGCGAGTTGACGAATCGTTAAAGCTTGTTGGTATGGAAAAATACGCAAAGAATGCGCCGCATATGCTTTCGGGCGGACAGAAGCAGCGAATTGCTATTGCAGGAATGCTTGCGATAGAGCCTGACATTTTAGTGCTTGACGAGGCCACTGCGATGCTTGACCCGATTGGCAGAAAAGAAGTTTTAAACATTGTATCAGAGCTTAACAAGAAAAAGCATATGACTGTTATTATGATAACTCAGTATATGGAAGAAGCTGTTCATGCGTCAAGGCTTATTGTAATGTGCAAAGGCAAAGTAATGATGGACGGTGAAACGAGGGAAATTTTTAAGCATGGCGCTCAGCTTAGAGAATTATCGCTTGATGTGCCGGATATAGTAGCGCTTCGTGATGAGCTTATTTTAAATGGAGTAAAAATTTCAAATAATGCGATAACGGAAACGGAGCTTGCGGAGGAATTATGCCGATAGAAGTTAAAAATGTAACGCATACATATATGGCAGGAAGTTCTATTTCTGTTAATGCGATAGAAAATATAAATATAACGATAAACGATGGTGAATTTCTCGGAATTATTGGCCATACGGGTTCGGGAAAATCAACGTTTATTCAGCATCTTAACGGACTTGTTCAGCCGACAAGCGGAACTATAACCGTTGACGGTTACGATATGCGTGACAAGAAACAAAAGGTTCTTGGAAGGCGACTTGTTGGAATGGTTCTTCAATACCCTGAATATCAGTTGTTTGAAGAAACTGTTTACAAGGATATTGCTTACGGACCTAAGAATATGGGGCTTGATGAAAAGGCGATAGACGACAGGGTTCGTGAGGCTATGGACCATGTAGGGCTTGAATTTAAAAAGTTTGCTGATAAGTCGCCGTTTGAGCTTTCGGGTGGTGAAAAGAGGCGTGCTGCAATTGCAGGCGTAATCGCTATGCGTCCTAAATATCTCGTGCTTGATGAGCCTATGGCGGGGCTTGACCCCAAGGGCAGGAAAAACATATTAAATATGCTTGAAAGCCTCAGGCAGGCAACGAACTGTTCGATTATTATGGTTTCGCATTCTATGGACGATGTTGCAAGGAGTGCGCAAAGAATTATGGTAATTAACGAGGGCAAAATTGCAAAATTAGGTTCGCCCGAAGATGTTTTTTCAGATGCGGAAGGGCTTGTTGAGATGGGACTTGATGTTCCGAGAATAAGCGCCCTTGCAATAGAGATGAGAAAGAGGGGCATTGATGTGCCTAAAAATATATTCAAAGCCGAGCAGATGCTTGAATTTATAAAGGGCATAAAGGCTCAGGAGAGGAAATAGTAATGTTCAAGGATATAACTCTTGGTCAGTATTATCCCTCAGATTCGGCAATTCACAAGCTTGATCCGAGAACGAAAATATTGACTATGATATTTTATATCGTTGCGGTATTCCTTGTAAACAGGATATATGCGTTCATATTCCCGGCAATATATGTTGTTTCGGTTATGCTTATAGCGAAAATACCGCTTAGATATATTAAAAATTCAATAAAGCCTATAAAATGGATTATCATATTTATGTTCATACTCAACCTATTTTTATCGACTAATGTTGAAAATCCAACGGTCGTATTTGAATGGTGGATTTTGAGAATAACGCATGAAAGCATTTATAGGTCGATATATATTACGTTAAGGCTTATAACGCTCGTTGCCGGCACATCGCTTATGACGCTTACGACGACGCCTATTTCGCTAACTGACGGACTTGAAAGGCTTTTAGCTCCGCTAAAGGCTATAAAGTTCCCCGTTCATGAGCTTGCAATGATGATGACAATAGCATTGAGGTTTATTCCAACATTGCTTGAAGAAGTCGATAAAATCACAAAGGCACAGCTTGCAAGGGGAGCAGATTTTGAGTCGGGCAGCATTATAAAGCGTGCAAAGAGTATGATACCGATACTTATTCCGCTTTTTATAAGTGCGTTCAGGCGTGCAGACGAGCTTGCTATGGCTATGGAAAGCCGTTGTTATCACGGTGGCGAGGGCAGGACGAAAATGAATGTGCTTAAATTCCATATAAATGATTTGTATGCTATCCTTGTTATGATTGGAATGTGCGCAGTTATAGTCGTTATTCAGATGTTGCTTCCGATATTATGAGTAGTTTGAGCAAGGAAAAGAGAAACCGTATTCTTGTTGCTGCTTTAATCATATTTGTAATTGCGCTCGTGTGGGGGATATATCTCAATTCAAACGATGAGCTTGCAAAGGTCGTTAGGCGTATAAACGAGTTCGGTTATGAATTTTACAGCGATGATGTTTATGTTTTAGGTTCTAAAAAGGATACGACTATAAGCGATGTTATAACGGAGGCAAACGCTGAAGCGGACATTGATAAAATCAAGGAATTATCTATAAAATGCGGATTCGATGCCGAAATGAACAAGCAGGGTGAGGTTACGATTTTATTGCTTGCAATAGATGAGAATAGAGTTATAAACATATATATGCTCGATGAAAATATTTCTGCCTGTTTTGTCGAAAATATCGTTTCGGGTGAAATTAGCGCACTTGGATAACACTAAAAATAAGCTATGAAAAGAATAAGAATGATAATTGAATACAATGGCGCAAATTATGTTGGCTGGCAGGTTCAGCCTAACGGACTTGCTGTTCAGGAGGTCATTGAAAAACAGCTTGAAAGGCTTGTTGGCGTAAAGACTGTTATTCACGCTTCGGGAAGAACTGACAGCGGAGTTCATGCGTATGCCCAAGTTGCCCATTTCGATACGGAAAGCAGGATACCTGCCGATAAGTTTTCATATGCGCTCAATACTTCGCTCCCTGCCGATATTAGAATAAAATATTCGGGAGAGGCGTCGCCTGATTTTCATTCGAGGTTCTCTGCAAAGCATAAGCAATACAGGTACGCAATACTCCATGCTCCGCACGCAAGCGCATTCTATGCAAATACTGCGCTCCACATTCATTCAAGGCTCGATTTTGATAAGATGTGCGAGGCGGCAAAGCTGTTTGTTGGCAAGCACGATTTCAATGCGTATAAGGCTTCGGGTACTGATATTGAAAATACTGTTAGGGAAATTTATTTATCCGAGTGGAAAAAAGATAAAAATATGTTATACTATTTTGTGGAGGGAAACGGTTTCCTTTACAATATGGTTAGGATACTTACAGGCACTATGTTGGATGTAGGTATGGGAAGAATGTCGCTTGACGATGTTAAAAAATCGCTCGAAGTCCCCGAAAGAAAATATTCGGGTCAGACTGCCCCTGCGCATGGCCTTACGCTTATGCGTGTGAGGTATGATGATTTCGATACAGATGAAATATTGGAAAATTTAACGAAAGGATTTTAATTATATGAATATTCTTGTAACGCTCCCGACAAATGACGAGCATAAAAAATTGCTTGAAAAACAGGCGCCTCAGGCGAATTTTGAGTATGTTGTTCAATCAGAAGTAACTCAAGAGCAAGTTAAAAATGCCGATGTTATTATCGGTAACGTTCCGCCTGCATATCTTAAAAATGCTGATAAGCTCAAGTTCTTACAGCTCAATACTGCCGGCGCTGACGGATTTACAACAGCTATTGGCGAAGATGTTTTGCTCACAAACACGACTGGTTCGTTTGGCCTTGCTATAAGCGAACATATGATTGGTATGGTTCTTATGCTTATGAAACGACTCCATCAGTATCGTGACAACCAGCTTAAATGCGTATGGCATGACGAGGGCAATGTTAAATCTATTGAGGGTTCAAAGGTTCTCGTACTCGGCCTTGGCGATATAGGCGGAGAGTTTGCAAGGAAGATGAAAGCGCTTGGCGCATACACAATTGGCGTAAGGCGCAAGGACACAACAAAGCCCGATTATATGGACGAAATTCATCTTCAAGAAGATATAGATAAGCTCATTCCCGAAGCGGATATAATCGCAATGGCACTTCCGGGAACGAACGAAACTCGCAAGATTATGAACAAGCAGAGAATCGACAGCATGAAAAAGGGCGCAATTCTTATAAACGTTGGCAGAGGTTATGCCGTAGATACTGATGCGCTCGCTGATGCAGTTGAGCGTGGCGACATACTTGCAGGCGTTGACGTTACTGACCCTGAGCCGTTGCCTGAAAACCACAAGCTCTGGAAATGCGAAAACGCTATTATTACGCCCCACATTTCGGGATTTTTCCACCTTCAGGAAACACATAATAGAATGGTTAAGATTTCAGCGGAGAATCTTTCAAGGTTCGTAAACGGAAAACCGCTTATGAATATCGTTGACAGGGAAACAGGTTATAGAAAACTTTGATTTTATGCGGAACGTAAGTTCCTGAAAATGATTATTTGAATTTTTAGGGGAGAACCTTAGCCTTATATGGTTCCCCCTCAAACTATATTTATTATTTTATACGGAGGAGAAAATGGAAATTGCACTTGGAATTATTTGTATATTACTGCTTTTAATCGTTATTTATCTATTGGTTAAAATTAAAAATCAGAACGGTAAAGAAATTAACATTGACAACATTGACGAATTTATCGAGGGAGTCGAGCGAATAAGGCGAGATGTTTCGGAAAACAATTCGCATTCAAGGCAGGAAATTTCGCATAACATAAAGCTGCTCGGTGAAATGCTTGCAACGGAACAGGAGCGAAACGGAAAATCGGTCAATGAAAGGCTTTTGCAGATGGAGGACAGGCTCAGAACTTCAAGCGTTGAAAATGAACAAAAGCTAAACGCTATAAGGGAAACTATGGAAAGAAGATTGTCATCTATGCAGCAAGACAACAATTCAAGGCTTGAAAAAATGCAGAATATAGTCGATGAAAAGCTCCAGAAAACGCTTGAAGAGCGAATGACAAAATCGTTTATGCTCGTAAATGAAAGGCTTGAACAGGTTTACAAGGGCCTTGGTGAGATGCAGTCGCTCGCCTCAGGCGTTGGCGACCTGAAAAAGGTTCTGAGTAATGTAAAAACACGAGGCACATTGGGCGAAATTCAGCTTGGTGCAATTTTTGAGCAGATTATGGCTCCCGAACAATACGAAAGAAATGTTATAACAAAATCAGGCACGAGAAACCCTGTTGAATATGCTGTTAAAATTCCGAAAGATGACGGATTTATATATCTGCCGGTCGATTCAAAATTTCCCCTTGATGCGTATTCAGACCTAATAAATGCTTATGAAACAGGCAGTAAAGAAAATGTTGATAGAGCTGCCAACGTGCTTATGGCGAGAATTAAGGCTTTTGCAAAGGATATTTCAGATAAATATATCGACCCGCCCAACACTACCGATTTTGCTATTATGTTCCTGCCGACGGAAGGGTTATATGCGGAAGTCGTAAGCCGTGGTATGATTGAGGTTTTGCAGCGTGATTATCATGTTAATATCGCAGGACCGAGCAATATGGCTGTTATGCTGAACAGCCTGCAAATGGGTTTTAGGAGCTTCGCTATTCAGAAAAGAAGCGGTGAGGTGTGGCAGGTTCTTGGCGCTGTCAAAACCGAGTTTGAAAAGTTTGCTGATGCGCTCGAACAAACACAGAAAAAGTTCAATCAGGCAAATGATTCGCTCGAAACGCTTATTGGCGTTAGAACAAGGCAAATGAATAGAAAGCTCAAAGATGTTCAAAGGATTCCTGCTGACGAAGCAAATAAATATCTTGAAGAATAAAATTATAGGGTCATAATTCCAGATAGAAAATTATGACCCTTATTATTATTTTATTTTCTTATCAGATTTTATCCTTATTGCTATATAACCTGTTATTGATGCAATCAATGCGCCCAACACATCTACTATTATATCTTTCATAGTATCAATCAGCGCATCATGACCGACAAGCACCGTTCCGTCCATCAATATGTATTTCTGCATATTAAGCCCCATTATGCTGTCGATTGTAAACTCGTATATTTCCCACACTGCCCCTATTGCAACTGCAAATGAAAATGCAAATACTGCCATAAATACAGGCGAAAGGTTTATCGTTATATGTTCATCTTTATTGAGTATGCTTATTACCATAAAGCCGAAAAA
>CADBRR010000040.1 GCA_902797145.1 uncultured Eubacteriales bacterium
AAAAAAGGCGATGCAAATGGCGATAATATTGTAGATAGCGCAGATGCAACAACAGTATTGCGTTATGTTGCAAAGCTTGAAAATCTTTCTGAAGCAAAGCTCAAAGCAGGCGATGTAAACGGAGATGGCGAAGTTGATAGCTCAGATGCAACTGTAATATTGAGGTTCGTTGCAGGACTGGAAAATTTAGAATAATTAAGTTAATTCAATTATCGGACAGCAAAACGCTGTCCTTATTTGTTCGTGATAAAAAATTAATTTATGATAAGCCTTGATTGGGATATTTGGAGTTAATAATATAAAATATATACAGGTACGATTGCTTACTTTTGCGTATTTGACATATCCTTTTATTGGTACTATAATTATAATAATAAAAAACAAGGATGGGAATATATGAAAGTAGCGATTTACGGTGCCGGTTCGCTCGGCACAATTTTAGGTGCTTACCTTACAAAAAACGGTGTTGATGTTGATTTAATAACACGCAACAAGGCCCATGTTGATGCGCTCAACAAGGACGGGGCAAAGGTTATTGGCACGATAGAATTTGTTCAGCCTGTAAAGGCTATGACGCCTGATGAGATGACTGAAAAGTACGATATTATTTTCTTGCTCACAAAGCAGCTTGAAAACAAAAAGACTGCTGAGTTTTTAAAATCGTACATGGCAGAGGGTGGAGTTCTCTGCACGCTCCAGAACGGACTTCCTGAGTATGAGCTTATTGAAGTTCTTGGCAAGGACAAGGTTTGCGGTGCAACAGTTGGTTGGGGTGCAACGCTTGAAGGGGCGGGAGTTTCAAGGCTTACATCTTCGACGGAATCATTGACATTCGGTATAGGTCATATGGATGGGTTTGATGACAAAAAGCTTGAAAGTGTTATAAGCGTACTTGAAAAAATGTGCAAGGTTGAGCGTGAAGAAAACTTCATAGGTGTCAGGTGGACGAAGCTTATGATAAACTCGGTATTCAGCGGAATGGGAACAGTTATTGGTGGAACATTCGGTGATGTTACTAAGATAAAACAGGCAAGGAACATTGCGCAGTATGCGCTCAATGAATGCGTTGATGTAGGTCATGCAATGGGTGTTGATTTTGCAACAATACAGGGATTTGATGTTGTTAAGCTTTTATATTTCAAGAATGGATTTAAAAAGGCTATAGCTTCGCTTATAATGCCTATTGCGATGAAAAAACACAAGGATATTGAACCGTCAATGCTTCAAGACATAAAGCATGGCAAGCGTTGTGAGATTGATGCGATTAATGGTCAAGTATGCAAATACGGAAAAATCAAGGGCATTTCAACTCCGTACAACGATATGATAGTTAAGATAATAAAGGGTTATGAAGATGGCAAAGGCAAGCCTTGTATTGAATCGCTCAAAGAGTTCGGCAAAATAAAATAAATAGTTATTCGAGGGAACTTTTATTAAATGAAGTTCTCTTTTTATTTATTTTATCGAAAAAAGTAATAAAAAACTATTGACAAAACACTCTAATTCGTATAAATTATTCGTATAATGCGTTTTTTAAACTAAAAAAATATGACTTAACCAACTTATCTTATTAACTCAAGATAATTTACTAAATGAAATATACGTGATAAAGTAAGGTGCGGTCTATGTTCCGTATGAAAGGGAAGAAATATGAGGAATGACTATGATTTTGTTGAAGATGATATTATTGTCAAAAGCGACAATAATGTAATCAAAGATGTAAATATAAGAAAACTTGATATTTTTGCAAGGCATATAGAAAGACTAAACGATGCAGGCATATATATGTTATCGGATATATTAAAGATGAGCGATATAGAGATATCGAAAAAGACATATCTTAATATGATAACAGTAAATGATATATTGTCGATTGTAAAGCGCTATATGCAATCGCACAAAGAAAACGATAAAGAATGTGAAGCTAAAAAGATGACACAGCTTCCGCTTCTTGGAAGTGGGTACTATCTAAAAGATGGTTTGATTTTAGATGAGAACAGTGGAAAAACATATAGGAATGCTTTATTCCCTGAGCTTCAGCTAAGTGTTCGTGCATATAATTGTCTTTATAGAACGGGAATGACATTGATATCCGACATACTTCAGCTAACGAGGGAGCAGCTTTCACAGATAAGAAACATAGGCAAGAAATCGGGCGATGAAATCATTGAAAAGTTATATGGTTATTTCAACGATAAAAATATTGTAACAGATACAAGTGATTCACTTTGCAAAAGCAAAGATGATAATAATACCATATTCGAGCCGATGAATTCTATTGA
Source organism: uncultured Eubacteriales bacterium (assembly GCA_902797145.1). Taxonomy (GTDB): domain Bacteria; phylum Bacillota; class Clostridia; order Christensenellales; family CAG-138; genus RUG14239. Next base: position 2,283 of record CADBRR010000040.1, read on the forward strand.
ACCTGTAATTGCCCCTGACTATGCAGTTATAGACGGAGTTATTTATTATAGGGGAACGTTCAAAACGATAGACGATATTGACGTGCGCAGGCTTGATTTAAGTGTTCGTTCGGTGAACTGCCTGACCATGAATGGAATCAGGCACGTTTCTGAAGTAATAGGTATGAAGAAAAAGGATTTTATGCGCATAAGAAATCTCGGTAAATTATCATATGAAGAGATAATCGTGCGAATTGATGAATACCTTGACTCAATGTTGCATAATTCAAATAAGCCTTTCTTTGACAACAACGGTATTCCATTGCTTCAAAGCGATGTTTTTGAATATTTCAAGCGTAACAAGTTTGATTTAATCACGATTGACGAATTAAAAGAATATTTTAGCGGTTGCGATGTATCGAATATTGACCAGCAGGTTGATCTGCTCGTTAAAAATGGTACAATAATTAAAGAAAACGAGAATTATTGTATGATGCTTTATTCGATATTTGACTGTGTCAATGAAAACAAGCAGATAAGCGAACGTGCAAAAAAGATTCTTAATTGGCGATTTGATGGTCGCTCGCTTCAGGATATTGGTACGGAGCTTGGAATTTCGAGAGAACGTGTAAGGCAGATAGAGCAGCGTGCGCTCGATAAGATAACAACGAATGGTAAGACTGTATTTTATGAGGATAGATATGAATATATGTTCACTAAATTTTCTCCAAGGCGTGATGTTATGATTAACTATCTTGATATTGATGAGCGTACTGTAAATTATCTATATATAAGATACGAGAACTGGAAAATAAAGCTTAAGCCTGATTTTGCAAATGCTGTCGATGACAAAAGGATACCCGTTGATGTAAGGCAGAAAATAATTAAATTCTATGACAGTGGAGAGTTCTTTAATAATGCAGATTAAAGTTATAAGGTCAAAGCGCAAGACAATGGCGCTCGAAGTCGGACTTAACGATGTTATCGTGCGTGCGCCGCTCAATACAAGCGATGCAGAAATATATTCATTCGTGAATCAACACAAGGATTGGCTTGAAAAAAAGATTTCAAAGCGTGAAGAAAGGCTGTCAGCAGGCGTTCAGCGTCACCTGACGGATGAAGATATTCGCTTGCTCGCAAATGAGGCGATGGAGTATATTCCTAAACGTGCTGAGCATTTTGCTACGATTATCGGAGTTGATTATAACGGAATTACTATCAGAAATCAAAAAACGAGGTGGGGGAGTTGTTCCCAAAAGGGCAATCTGAACTTTAATTGTCTTTTGATGCTTATGCCGAAAAATGTTATTGACAGCGTTGTTGTGCATGAGCTGTGCCATAGGAAGCATATGAATCATTCAAAGGCATTCTATGCCGAGGTTATAAGGGTATTTCCCGAATATTACGAATGCGAAAAGTGGTTAAAAGAAAACGGACCTGCAATTCTTGCGAGGATGATAGAAGAATAACTATATAAAACGAATTAAAAAAATTAAAGTGGGTAAAATAAATTTGAAAAAAGTGTTGACAACATCCAAATTAACTGCTATAATATAATAGCTATCAGGAGAGATGTCCGAGTGGTTTATGGAGCTGGTCTTGAAAACCAGTGATACGGCAACGTACCGGGGGTTCGAATCCCTCTCTCTCCGCCAATAGCTGGAGAAATACCCAAGTGGCTATAAGGGGCTCCCCTGCTAAGGGAGTAGACTGGGATAACTGGTGCGAGAGTTCGAATCTCTCTTTCTCCGCTCTTTTTTTATAACGAAAAACACGCAGAGGCGTGCTATTTTTTTGCCCATTTTTCAAGGGTTTTTGAGAATTGATGAAATTATCCTGGCATTATTTTCAGATGCGAAATTTTTGCGCTTGATGTAAATGCGTTCGGTCGTTCTACTCTCACCGTGACCTAACTGAATCGATACTTCCTGCAACGGAACATCTGAATCAAAAAGCATCTGAGCCACAGCATGACGGAAATCATGAACTCGGCAATGAGGTAAACCAATCGACTGCATAAGCTTGTTAATCATTCTGTTTATGCTTGTAGGAAAATATATGCTACCGTCTGACTTCCGGATTATGAAATCATAATCATACTCAACATATGCAGCGTTATTTTTACGTTCATACTGCTGATGCTGCCATTCATCTTCCAACATATCAATAATATGCTGCGGTACTGCAACAGTACGTATGCTGTTCCTTGACTTCGGCGAAACAACTTTATTAACTACTTCAGACCGACAGCCCGAACGGTTCTTTTTAATTGATATTGTTCTATTATTAAAATCCACATTATCCCACGAGAGTGCCATTAA
>CADBRR010000041.1 GCA_902797145.1 uncultured Eubacteriales bacterium
AAACAAGTCGTTTTTATCGTCATAGTGCATACATCTCTGACGGAACTCTGCAACAAGCGATAATATGTAATATACTTCTTTTATGTCACGTTTTTGCTTGCCACCTTTATTATCCTTGAAAAAAATTTCCGAGAAATACGCCATTCTTTCGCTATTATAAAATTTATCAAAATTTTCAACGTTTTCTTTTTTCCCATTAAGAAAATCAACATAGCTTTTTAATTTCAGCATACCGATTAAATCGAAGTCAGAATTTTCGCGCACAGCATTATTTAAAGCGTATGTAATTGAATTTACATATACTGCAAATGTTTTTTTAAGATCTAAAATCTTATATCCAATCTGTATATGGATATTATCCTTTATATCATTATCTTTAAAATAGCGTTGTTCAATAAATTCCTTTGCGCCAATAAGATCTTTTCCAATATCGCTTTTCTTATGAGTATATAAAGATGTATTTTTATTTTGCCTACCTGCATCTATATCAGTCTTACCCGTATTATCAATATCCGTAGCAGTAAAAGCAGATTTTTCAACTAAATCCTTTTTATTACCATTTTCATCAAATGATTTTTCTGCTATTGCCTTATTGCCTTTTCCAAAAGATGTCAATATAATCTTTTTCCCATTAGCTACACCAATATAAAAACAAGATTTAACACCAATACATTTTGCAACTGTTTTTTTACTTTTTTTCAGCATTTTTTGCTCCTTCAGTAATATTTTATTCTATTTTATCAAATTTTGCTTTATATGTTAAATACTGTAATATATAATGTAGAACATTTTGCTTTTTTAATTGTAGATGTAACTTTTTTGCGTTTTCAATCGTTTATATAGTATAAGATTAAATATTTTATCATTAAAACATATAAATTAGGATAAGTATTATTACAATTTGCCTACTCATATTGATTTGTAAATAAATTGTAAATTTTACATATTTATCTTGAAATTTTATTATATTCTGTTATAATGGTATAAATACTAAAAGGAGTTGATAAGGATGCGAACAATAATTTCCGACATTAAGCGTTCGATAATATCGAGGAATTTTATAACCTCACTTATTGCAGGTATAATAATTTTCTTTGCAGGCGCAATGACGAAGCTTGTTTATTTTATAAATTTCTATCGTTATTCTGGCCCGCAGATAGAAGTCTTCAACAACATATTTAACGATGCAATATATTCAGATGCAATACTTTTATGTGTTCCAATAATATCTGCAATACCATTTACCGCCTCGTTTGTTGATGATATGAAAAGCGGATTTATAAAGCATTTTCTATCAAGAAGTACATTTAGGGGTTATTCACTTGGCAAAATAATAGCCAGTGCATTATCCGGCGGAATTGCTTTATCGGGTTCAATCGCCATAGGTACGGGGCTTTTGCGACTTATAACTGCACCGATTGAACAATATATGCCCGACTATATTTCAGCATTCAGCGTAAAGATACTTATTATATTTTTCCTATCCGGAATGTTATGGTCGCTTGTTGGGCTGATGATGAGTTCAATTACTATGAACAAATATATGGCATATGCATCTCCATTCATAATTTATTATGTTTTTGTTATTCTTGCTGAACGATATTTTAGAACTGTTTACGTACTTAATCCACAGAACTACATTACAATGACCGGAAATTGGGATTTGGGAGAAAAGAGTATATATATAGCGCTTGCACTATTTATAATTGGGATTTCACTTATTTTCTACATAATCAGCCAAAAGCGATTAAGAAACTAATTCAACAATATAGGAGGTATGATTTAGCTATATGAAGACGAACATTCATCAGATAATGTCAGCTATGCGCTACAATTTCAGGATGTGGCGTTCAAATCCACGAGTTATATTAACATTTGCGCTCGCATTCATTTTATGTTTTCTGCTTTCGGATAAAGTAGCATCTTTTGCGTATGAAAACGAAACTACAATGCAGGCAGTTGAACCGTTTGTATGGACGTTCGGGGACTCAAACTCAATACTGCTTGTATCGCTTCTACTTGTATTATTGTTTGCAGATATGCCGTTTTTAGGTGCGGGAGTTCCCTATTATCTCGTAAGGATGAACCGTAAAAATTGGCTTATAGGTCAAGTTTTATACATTCTTATTGCAACAACTATTTATATGGTATTTATACTTGTTGCGACTGCGCTTATATGTATGAAAAACAGTTTTGTGGGGAATATGTGGTCTGAAACCGCTGCGCTGCTCGGTTACTCAAACGCTGGCAAAGTAATAGTAGTGCCTGCGCTTGTAAAGACGCTTGAAATGAGTTTCCCCTACCAATGTATGATAACTATATTTGCTCTTATGCTTATGTACACGCTGATAATGGTATTCATAATGTTATATTTCAATATAAAAAAAGGGCAGCTTGCGGGCATAATTTCAGCGTTTGCATTTTCTTTGTATGGATTTTTGCTCAACCCTGAATTATTCAAAAATTTATTTGGTCTTTCTGAAGATATGATGTACAAAGCAAATGTTGCGGTAGGTTGGTTATCGCCGCTAAATCAAGCGACATATCATATGCACAACTTCGGTTACGATTTATTGCCGAGAATGTGGCAAACGTTTTTGATATTTGCTGCTATAATTATAGTGTTATATATTTTAACACGAAGAGCAATCAAGAATTACAGTTTTATTTTTAATGGAAACGACAATTAAGGAGGGAAACATGGATATTGCTATTAGGCTTGAAAATGTATCAAAGGACTTTGGCAAGGACAGAGTTTTAAAATCCGTCACGAGGAACTTTGAAAGGGGTAAAATACATGGTATAGTTGGTAACAATGGTTCAGGAAAAACTGTAATGTTCAAGTGCATATGCGGTTTTCTACAGCCGAGCGAAGGCAAAATATGGGTTGATGACAAGCTGATTGGAAGCGATGTAGATTTTCCGCCCGATATTGGAATTATCATTGAAACGCCCGGTTTTCTTCCGCAATTAAGTGGATTCAAAAACCTTGAAATTCTCGCCTCGTTAAAAAAGAAAATAGGCACAGAACAGATAGCGGATTCGATTCGCAAAGTTGGACTTGACCCGATGATGAAAAAGCCCGTAGGCAAATATTCTCTTGGTATGCGCCAGAGGCTTGGAATTGCGCAGGCTATTATGGAAGGTCCGTCGCTTATGATACTTGACGAGCCTATGAACGGACTTGACAAGCACGCAGTAAAGGATATGCGAGCGCTTTTCAAATCTTTAAAAAATGACGGAAGAACTATTCTAATAGCAAGCCACAACGTTGCTGATATTGAAGAACTTTGCGATACAGTTTGCGAGATGGATGGCGGAATTATGACTCAGATGTCAACATACGGAAATAATGATAGATTTACAGGATACGCTCAATAGCTGAAAGGAGATATTATGAAAAAATCAATTTCAATTATTATATCAATATTTTTTATAATTCTTTTGGTTTATGTTCCGACTTATGCAGAAGGTGCGCTTTCAATAGAAACGACAAAGGTATATAGCGGTATGAACAGGAGTTATTCTAACGGTTATACTCCTCAAATCACAGATGGTGTAGTTTCGGTAGTACTTCCGCTTCAGGGCAACACTTTGAACGATGTTATTTGCGTAACACCGGATATGGGAATTGATGGTCCGTTCGTATATTCAAATTATCAATTCAATGTTCGCAAATCAGACGGAATATATCTTATAAATCTTCCGCTAAGGTTGAAAAGCGAACGCACAGGCGGACTTTATCCTGTAATTTTCAATGTATCATACGATACGCAAGACGGAGCTATGCAGCAGAGCTTCACAGTATATGTCAATGTTCCTGACGGCAACAAAACTGGCGAACCTGAACTATTTATAACCGATTATAAAGTATCACCAATTCAAGAAGAAGAAAATGAAGAAACGGCTACTAAAACAGTTATAAATGGTGGCGATGAATTTAATGTATCGGTCACAATCAAGAATGTAGGAAGCGGAACTGCAAAAAAAATTCGCCTTACATATGAAACAGTAGATGGTTCAATAATCCCTGAATCATCGCTTAACACAGTAAGAATTGACGATATGAGCGCAGGCAAGTCAAGGACTATAACATTCAAAATGAGTGCGTCTATAAACGCACTTGCTGGCGAGCAGCCATTCAACATTTCAATAACATATGCAAGCGATACTATGAACTATGATATATCAAAGCAGCTTACAGTAAAAGTAACTCAGCCTGTAAAAATTACTATTGACAACCTTATGATTCCTGAAATCGTTGAAACGAGTCAATCATTTACAATACCAATTTCAATTTTAAACGAGGGCAAATCAAATATATATGATGTTACTTGCAGGCTTGATATGGACGGTATGTTTGGTTCATCAGTATATATAGGTCAGGTTGATGCCGGAACGACTGGTTTTGTTGAAATGAAGGTCTTTGCAGGAACGCTATCATCAAACAACAAATATGGCAGCACATCAGGCAATTTAATCATAACATACAAAGATTCCGACTCAAACGAATATACAGAAAGTATTTCAGCCGCAACAACCATTACTGAGCCTGAAGTTATATCGGCAGATTTACCTGCTGAGGAGAATCAGCGTATGAATGTACCAACAGTTAGCCAATGGTACATAAGCGTTATAATCGGAATTTCCGTAATAGCAATCGCTGTTGCAGTTATAATAGTTGCAAGCTATCAAAGGAAGTTAAAGATGAAATGACAAATAATAAATGCGGGATTCACAAACGTGGATTCCGCATTGTTGTATTTAAGCAAGTTCGTCAAGCTTACGCTTTGCAGTTTTTAATCTATCCAGAAGCTCAGTATAATCTGTATCGACTTTATTTCTTAAAAGCTCCGTAATCTCGCTCGCAGGAGCACTTATAGGCGTCAATGCGAGGTTCGCATACATTCCCTTTATAGTATGCGCAGTTTCAAATGCAGCTTCAAAATTAGATTCATTTATCTGCTTTTCAAGCTGTTCAATTTTATTATCGGCAATTGCCATATTAACAAGCTTTATATAGAAATCTTTATTATTCAAGCAGCGTGTAAGTCCTTCATCGACATTTGCGCCATAATCTCTCAAATCATCTATTGTCATCACATAAGCTCCTTTTCAACAATTTTATCAAACTCTTCAAGCGGAACAGGTTTTGAAAAATAATATCCCTGAATTATATCGCAACCGCTCTTTTTTAGAAGTTCATACTGTTCTTTATGTTCTACGCCCTCGGCAACGACAGGTACATTCAAAAAATCTGCTATATCAATCATAAGTTCCATCATTCGCCTATCTTTTTCATTCGTACAAATATTTCGTATGAATTTCATATCAAGTTTAAGCACATCAATAGGCATTTCTGTAAGCATATTTAGCGATGAATAACCCGAACCGAAATCGTCCATTTCTACTTTAAATCCATCATCTCTTAAACGCTTTACTGTTTCAAGTATCATATCCGAATCCTCAGAATATGCAGATTCAGTTATTTCAAGGAACATACTTGAAATATCTATTTCATTGTTCTTAACTATTGATAAAAGTTCGCTTTCAAGTTCAGGATCGCATATATCAATCCTCGAAACATTTACTGAAACAGGTATTGTTCGTGAATATCTTCCCTGCCATTTTTTTATCTGCTCAGCTACTTTATTCCATACAAAACTATCAATTCTCTTTATACATCCATTTTCTTCGAACAGCGGTATAAACACACCCGGACTTATCATTCCATATTCAGGATGCTGCCACCTTATCAACGCTTCAGCACTACATAGTTTAGGTTCATTATTTGTTATATCATACTTTGGTTGATAATATACCTTAAATTGGTTCTCACTAATTGCTCTGTCAAGCTCAAGTAAAAGTTTTTCAGAATATACCTCGTGTTCATGCAATTTTGTATCGTAAAACGCAAATGCAGTTTTATAATTGTTATGAATTGTCTTTTCTGCGCTTACAGCTCTATCAATTCGCTGTTCTATGTCGATATTTTTATCAACATTTCTATATATTCCTATTCTCAGGCTGATTTTAGAACCATCTTTATCGTTTTCGAGCATTTTTATATGCTCATTTAAAAGTTCTTCGCATTTTTCCTGTGATTTTGAATAGATATAGAATATATCAGCTTCATATCTGCAAGCAATTCCACGATGTTCAGCAGTAATTGCCTTTAAATGTTCTGCAATCATAGCAAGAATTTTATTACCAAATTCCCTTCCGTAAAGCTCGTTTACCAAATGAAATCTGTTAATATTTATAACAAATAAGTCTTTGCTCATATCGGGATTAAACTCATCAAATTCCCTTGCATATTCAAGGAAAAATTCCCTTGTATACAAACCAGTAAGCGTATCAAATTCAGTAGCCCTAATAATATTATTATCCTCTGCAAGTTCGATAGAACGCATTACTCTTGCACGTATAACGTCCGGCATATCGTATGGTTTCGGAATAAAATCTGCTGCGCCATGCTGCAAGCTTTTGACCTCAGCAGTTTTTTCACTCGTTAAAACTATTACCGGAATGCGCTTGAGTTCATCATCGTTATGAATGATATCAAGAAGCTCAAATCCATCCATTTCAGGCATTATTAAATCGAGTAGTACCAGCGATATTTTATCGCCATTTTTTAAAATATCCAATGCCTGTTTTCCGTTTTCGGCATACATAACAGAGTAATCTTCTGAAACAATGTAGCCAAGCATCTCCCTATTTATCAACTCATCATCAACGATTAAAACAGTGCGCCTTATATCATTTTGCATCATATACCCTTTCTTGTTGCACAAACTGTGTAAACAATAAAAAACAGTGCGAATGGGGGGATTTGAACCCCCAAGGTTTCCCCGACGGATTTTAAGTCCGTTGTGTATGCCGTTCCACCACATTCGCACATCATTTCATATTATACAATTTTTTTTAGCTATTGTCAACATTTTTATTAAAAATAAAGGCATATCTATTTAAATAGATATGCGCTTTAAATTTAGTTAGTTTAATACTATTTTGTTAATTATTTCTTTGAAGCAAGGAATTTATAACATACTGCTGCCAAAGCACCACCGATAAGCGGAGCTACGATAAATACCCATACATTCGCAAGTGCTTCGCCTCCAACGAAGAGAGCAGGACCAAAGCTTCTTGCGGGGTTTACGCTTGTGCCTGTGAAGTGAATACCGAAAATATGAACGAGTACGAGTGTAAGACCAATTACGATGCCTGCTACTGAACCGTTTTCTTGTTTCGATGTAACACCAAGAATAGCAATAACAAATACGAAAGTAAGAATGATTTCAACGATAAGTGATGCAAGAACATCATTATTGTACAAACCGTTCTGACCAAGTCCGTTTTCAGTACCAACAATTGCCATAAGAATAGCAGCACCTACGATTGCGCCAAGGAACTGTGCTACAACATAGCCTACAAAATCCTTAACACTCATTTTCTTGTTGATAAGCATTGCGATTGATACCGCAGGATTGATATGACAACCCGAAATATTACCAATCGAATAAGCCATAGCTACGATTACAAGACCGAATGCCAATGCTGTAAGCATATATGCAACATCTGCGCTTGCAGTCGAGCAACCAACTACAACAGCTGTACCGCACGCAAATAGTACGAGTACACAAGTTCCAATGAACTCAGCAATATACTTTTTGAATGATTCCATATGAACCTCCTAAAAAATAAAATATTAAAGTAAAGTATACTTAACAATATTATTCTCGAAATTCAGCAAATATCCTTTACCATTTTTTGGAGTCCAGCCAAAATAAAATTTTTCTTCATCATAAAACAACTTTTGCATAACAGCAGTCATAGTTCCTCCATGGCAGAAAATAACTGCATCTTCTCCCCTGTCAATTATCTTATTCATTCCTCTCCACACACGCTGAGAAAATGAATTTATACTTTCACCATTCGGACAAAATGTATTTCCCGACTTATCGTATTTAAATTCCATAAAAATAGGCATATTCTCTATATCTTTAAATTTTATTCCTTCAAATACGCCAAAGTTCATTTCCTGAAATTCCCTTATTTTCTCAAACTCGATATCACCATATACGAGTTTTAGTGTCTGCTCAGTTCTTTTCATTCCCGATGTGTAGACTTTCATTCCGTTAAGTTCCGGATATACACCTTCGCTCTTATATTCTTCAATTTCTCTTTTTCCATCTTCTGTTATATCGATATCAGCAGAACCCGAAAAACATTTTAATATATTCGCATTTGTCTTTGCGTGCCTGATAAGATAAATCTTCATTTTATAATCTCCTTTATTCTATGCTTTACCTGTTCAGTTACAGATATTCCCGTCCATATCTCAAATGCAGGATATGCTTGATTTAGAAGCATATCAATACCGCCCATTTTATTAAATCCCCGCTTTCCCGCCTCGTTTAATAATTTTGTATCACGTGGATTATATACCATATCACACACGAATCCGCCATAATTCATATTATTGAGCAGTGAAAAATCGTTAAAGTCATCATGATACTTCATTCCGAGCGGCGTTGCGTTTATGAGTATATCACATTTAATATCGTTTGTCCATATTTTGAGGTTATCAAGCGCTTTGCATTTCAACTCACATATAAATTTATCAGCTTTAATTTTATCTCTTGCCCATAAATAAATATCTTTTGCGCCTGCATCCGAAATTGATTTTACAACAGCCCTTGCAGCTCCACCACAGCCAAGCAAAAGCACATTTTTATTTTTAAAATCACAACCGCACGATTCTGCGCCTTTTACAAAACCTTGACCATCTGTTGAAAATCCGTTAAAAACTCCATTATCGTTTTTAACTATATTTACGCTCGAAATACACTCAGCATTTTTATCTACATAATCAAGCATTTTAATAATGTCCTGTTTATGCGGCATTGTGCAAGCAAAGCCATCAAGCGACATAAGCATATTCCTATCGAGTTCGCCTTTTTTAACAGTAATTGCTTCAAAATGCGCATCTATTCCATATATTTCAAACAGCGAATTATATATAAGCGGTGACAAGCTGTGTATAACCGGATCACCAATAACAGCATATTTTTTCATTGTTTTAAATCCTTTATTGTGGTAAAATATATTTATAAAATCAACGAGGTAACAATAATGAACATTTTAGTACTCAACGGTCCTAACCTGAATTTGCTCGGCAAGCGTGAGCCATCTATTTATGGAACCGAAACGCTTTCAGATATAGAAGAACGCATAAACCGCCATTGTGAAAACAAGGGAATTTCAATATCGTTTTATCAATCAAATCACGAGGGTGATATAATCGACCGCATACAAGAAGCTGACGGAAAATTTGATGGAATAATCCTAAATGCCGGTGCATACACTCACTATTCTTATGCAATAAGAGATGCTATTTCCTCAATATCCGTTCCTGTTATTGAAGTTCATTTGAGCAATATTGATGCAAGAGAACAATTTCGCTCAACTTCAGTTATTGCGCCTGTCTGCAAGGGTAGAATAACAGGGCTTGGTTCATTAGGTTATTTGCTCGCAATCGACTATTTTTGCTATTCACAAATTTAGTTTGTTGTGTTATAATAATAATGCTTTTTGTACTCGTAGCTCAATTGGATAGAGCGTCAGACTCCGACTCTGAAGGTTGAAGGTTCAAGTCCTTTCGGGTACGCTTTTTGACTTAATTCAAGGACGATTCCATTGGAATCGTCCCTTTGTTATATCAGATTATATTCTCTCTTTTGTTTCCCTTGTAACCTTTTCAATGAAAGCCTCAAGCGTCATACTCTCTGTTTCGCCTGTGTCACGGTTACGAACTGAAACTGTACCTTCTTCAACTTCCTTCTGACCAATGATAAGCATATACGGAACTCTATCTACCATCTGAGCTTCCCTTATCATATAACCGATTTTCTCGTTCCTGTTATCAAGCTCCACTCTAACCTTTGCCTGTTTAAGTGCTTCATATACCTTTGTTCCGTACTCTGCACTCTTTTCTGAAACGAGCAGAACCTTAACCTGAGTGGGAGCAAGCCATACAGGGAATTTGCCCGCAAAGTGTTCTGTAATAATTCCCATAAATCTTTCGATTGAACCGTAACAAGTTCTATGAATCATAACAGGTCTTTGTTTTTCGTTGTTCTCGTCAGTATATTCCATATTGAAGTTAATCGGCATCTGGAAGTCAAGCTGAATAGTACCGCACTGCCATGTTCTTCCAAGTGTATCTTCAAGGTGGAAATCAATCTTCGGACCATAGAATGCGCCATCGCCCTCGTTTACTACATAGTCAATACCAAGTCTTTCAAGAGCTTTTCTCAAACCGTTTGTAGCTTCTTCCCAATCCTCATCGCTGCCCATACTGTTTTCAGGCCTTGTCGAAAGTTCAACCTTATATTTGAATCCGAACTTCTGATAAATCTCATCAATAAGATTTACTACTCCTACAAGCTCGTCCGTTATCTGGTCTTTTCTTATAAACAAATGCGCATCATCCTGTGTAAAACAACGAACTCTGAACAAACCATGCAATGCGCCTTTTAGCTCATGACGATGAACTATTCCAAGTTCTGCTGCACGAATAGGCAATTCACGATAGCTATGCGGACGACTCTTATAAACCATAACTCCACCAGGACAGTTCATAGGCTTAATACAATATATTTCATCATCAATAATAGTTGAATACATATTGTCCTTATAATGATCCCAATGTCCGCTCATTTCCCACAACTGACGGTTCATAATAAGTGGTGTTGAAATTTCAACATAATTATATTTTGCGTGCATATCACGCCAATATTCGATAAGTGAGTTTTTAAGCTGCATACCTTTTGGAAGGAAGAACGGGAATCCGGGAGCTACATCTTCCATCATAAACAATCCCATTTCCTTGCCAATCTTACGATGATCTCTCTTTTCCGCTTCTTCAAGAAGTCTTAAATAATCATCAAGCTCCTGTTGTGTAGCAAATGCAGTGCCCCTAACCCTTGTAAGCATCTTATTTGATTTATCGTTTTTCCAGTATGCACCTGATTGATCCATTACCTTAAATGCCTTGAGTGCCTTTGTATATGTAAGGTGAGGACCTACGCACATATCAATATAATCGCCCTGCTGATAGAAGCTAATATTTGCATCTTCGCTCAAATCGCCGATATGTTCAACCTTATAGATTTCACCCCTATCCTGCATAAGCTTAATGGCATCGGGTCTGTCAAGAATGTATGTCTTTATAGGAAGATTTTCTTTAACAATCTTCTTCATTTCTTTTTCGATATTCTGCAAATCTTCGTCTGTAAGCTTTCTTTCGCCAAGATCTACATCATAATAAAAGCCTTTTTCGTTTGCAGGACCATATGCAAACCTTGCTTCGGGGAACAACCTTCTTATTGCCTGTGCCATTATATGCGCAGCTGTATGACGGATAACGTGAAGCTCCTCTTCCTTGGGGCATTCACCAACTGTACCATTATTATAAATAACTTTCATAAAAATTTCCTCTTCATAACATAATCATATAAAGTAATTTTAACATTAAAACATAATTTATTCAAGCACTATTATTAACTTTATTATATATAAAATATTGAAAAAAATAAGTTATGTGGTATAATACTAATATATTTCAAAATAAAATCAAGGAGATTCAGAAATGAACAGAAGAATTTTATCATTCATCATTGTTTCAATGATGATAGTAATGGCATTTATGCCAATGGCACTCGCAGAAGGTGAGAAAGTCGAAATTGCTCTTTCATCTAAAGAAAATGTAAAAAAAGGTGATGAAATAACACTTGAACTTACAATTTCAGATAACTCCCAAATTTCAACAGGCATTATTGATATTTATTATGACAAGACTTTTCTTGAATATACTTCGCTTAAAGCAGATAGCGTAATACTTCAAACTATGCACGTTGAAAACCCATACAACCCCGGAAGAATGAGGCTCGTGTTCGCTGCAACAGACAATATTGCTGAGGGTGGAATACTTTATACTATTAATTTCAAAGTGCTTGATACAGCAAGCGGTTCAACAGAACTTAAAGTTTATGCTGACGGATTCAAACATCTTCTTACAGCAGATGAACTTGCACAGCAGGGTGATAATGCAAACAAGTTCAGCGAATATTCAGCAATCATTACAAATGGTACCGTTACTCTTGAAAGCGAAAAGCCGATAGAAGTTAAGCCTGTTGAAGTTAAGCCCGGTGAAGCGCCTGCTTTCCCCGAAAACGATCCTGATGTATCAATTCCACCAACAGAAGTTTCAACACCAGCACCCGTTGCTCCTACAACAGATGAACCCGTAGTAACAGCAACTGAAGTTCCGTCACAGCCTACTGTTCAACCATCAGAAACGGAACAAAAGGAAGAGAGTACTGCAACAGGTTCTAACAACACAGCGCTTTACATCATTATCGGTTGCGTTGTTGTTATTGCAGCATCAGTTACAGTAATCATTGTAAACAAGAAAAAAAATAAATAATAACTTAATATAACAAAAAGTCAGGACTTCAAAAAATCCTGACTTTTATTTTACCTGAGCGGAACTGATATTGTTTTTTCTTCGTTATCAATTTTATAAACGACATCAACCGATTTTTTGTTACGCTCGATTTTTACAACATTCTCTTTTCCAAGCTTTTGAATATCGTCATAAACTTTAATCTTTTCTTCATCGTATTTTCCAACATCATCGGATGTGAACAAAACACCTCCAAAAAGTCCATTTACTGTTGCAAGCATTCTCTTTTGTGCATCGTCAAGGCTTATGTTATCATCCCTAAGCAAAAATACATCGGGATCACACATAAATGCCCTACCATTTAACTGACGGCGGAAAATCGTATTAAGGATACTGTTCTTTGTAGAAATTCGTTCCCTGTGCATATATTTCATATAAGGCTTATCATCCCACGTTCTGCTTACATCACAGCCAATTCTGCAATAATCAACATTTCTAAATGCAGGTGCAAGCGGAACTCCACAACCCAACAGTTCTGCACCTTCTGTAATTTTTCTTAGAAACTCCATCGTCTCGAACATAACCATTGCTCTTGTCTTATCTTTTCTCGGAATAAGGCAAGCACAATATAAAAAGTCGAGTTTAAGCAGTTTATATCCCCATTCATTTATAACAGTATCAAACACATTTTTCAGATATTCCTGAACTTCGCTGTTATAAAAGTCAAGCGCATAGAATCCGCCCCAATTATCGCCTGCAAGTATAACTTTTCCATTATCATAACGAAGTAGCCAATCCTCATGCTCTTTTGCAATTACTGAACTTTTCTGTACAGCAAAAGGTGCGAGCCACAATCCGGGAATTATTCCACGCTGAGAAATTTCTGTCGCAATAATCTTCATTCCATCAGGGAACTTTTTCTCATCAGGAATAAGCCAATCCCCGATATGGGATTCATAACCATCATCTATCTGAAATACGTCAGGCTTGTTTTCCAACTTATCGAATCCAACTAAATCATTCCTTATGCTTTCCTGCGTAATTTCAGTATACAGATTATACCAACTTGAATAACCGTTAATTCGTTTTTTGTTTGTCGGCGGAATATGCAGCATTTTGAAGTATTCATCAAATACATAATCTTCTTCACCTTTAAGGATAACAGTATCAAATACACTGTACTGACCCACAAATGAGTATCCTTTGCATTCCTTATTCATGCTTATCATGTTGCGGTGCATATCAATTTTAAATACCGTAAACCCTGTACGCTCATTTAATGAACCCATAAACATATATTCATTTTCACGCCTTATATAAGAATATGTAAAGCCATGGAAGCAACCGAACCTGTGTGAATACCTCACGAAATTATAATCCCCGTATTTATCAAAGGTATAGCGTTTAATAACACTTGGTGGCAGACCATCAATGCTATGTAGTCGCTCTGTATATATTCTTTCATAACTATCAGTCCACGATTGGTATCCATTTACAAATATTTTATCGCTTTTTTTGAATCTATAATCGAATCTTGCTTCTATTTTTTTAATCTTTATAGCTTCACCTGAAGCGTTATTGATAGAAAGCTTGAAGTGTTTTCCATCAAAAGAAGCGTTATACGAAACAGAATCGCCAATCTGCGCAGTTGCTCTATTTATGTTTGTTTTAATTAAAACATTCTTCTGATAAAATTCAATTATTATATCTGTAATTTTCATAATTATTTTTTGAGTTTATCTTTCATCGAGCCAAGAATCTTATCTTCATTATAACGCAAAAGCACTATGCCACCAAGGAAACAGAATATAGTAGCTATAACTGCCGATAGTCTATAACCATAGCCATTTTCGCCGATTACTGCAACAGCAGTAAATATAAGCATTGCTATTGACTGTCCAAGCTTGAATGCAAAAGTTCTTGCTGCAAAGAACATACCTTGTCTGTTCTCGCCTGCCTTTTCAGCATCATAATCCGCTATATCAGCAAGAATTGCCTGCGGAAGTATTCCAAGAACTGCCATAGGTATTGATGCAAGGAATGCAATTCCTACACCCCATACCATTGAACCTATGCCGAACATACCAGCAAATGTTGTTATTCCAAATACACATGCAAAGAAGAAGAATGCACCAACTACAAGCCTTTTCTTTCCAATCTTTTTAGCAATTATATTTACCGGCGCATAGAAAATGAGCGAGAATACTGTCATAAGCGCAAACAATATAAAGTTCATACCTGCATCAAGCTTCATAAGGCTCGTTACATAGAACGGAAGTCCTGTCTGGAATATAGTAAGCGCAATCCAGTAAAGAACATCAGAACCTACAAACTTTCTAAATTCATCATTTTTGAACGTCTTTATAAGTGACTTAAACGCAGGTGTGTCTGACGGTTTTGTATCAATATAATCTTTTTCCTTTATAAGAAGCGATGGAATAAGCATAAATATTACTGCAATTAGCGCAAGAATAGCTATTGTAACTCTAAACGCTGTTATATAAGGCATTGAACCTGCTAATATTCCTGCAATATTCGGTACAAGATATGCTACCGCAGAACCAAAGAAGTATGTTACCGAAATATATGTTGAAAGATTGATTCTGTCCTTTGGTGTCTTGCCAAGCTCCGGTATAAGTGCATTATACGGAGTACAATATATCGTCATTGCAAGATAGAACAATAAACACATTACAAGCAAGAATACTGAGTTCAATGTGCTTTCTCCGCTTATTGGCGAGAAAAATACGAGTACTGTAATTAAACCAAACGGAATAGCAACAGCACGCATAAACGGTATTCGTCTTCCGTCTTTATGTTTTGAGCGGTCAGATTTTGATGCTATAAACGGATCAGTTACCGCATCAAATATTCTGCCTATCGCTGCAATTATTCCCATTACTGTCATTCCTAAAAATATAGCGCCCTGCGGAACAAATACCGAAAGTCCGCTTTCAAGTCCTTCTTGGCTTGGCTGATAAAAATATACAAGCCAGTTCACAACTATTCCCGAAAGTATTGACCAACCAAGCTGCCCTATTGCAAATATCCATAAAAGCTTATTTGTTATGGGTTTTAAATTTCTTTTTTCCATTTCTGTCCCTCCTATTTTTTCTGCGTAGCTATCTTTACAGCTTCATATCCGCCATTGTAAATTCCCTGTTCTTTTGCCGTGACTATATTCTCGCACATTTTTTTAATTATGCTCGTATTACAAGTCATTTCATCAAGCATTGAGCAGATTTCATCAATTTTTTCGCACTCGTATGTTCCATCGCCAACCTCTGCGCTTCTTATTGCACCCCACGCTTCATGCCCACCTACTCTGTGAATCATAAGCTTCGGAACAGGATAGAACGAAAGCTCACTCGGTTTTGTGATAAGTACATCGCTAACTCGCATAAGCTCGTTTGTTAGATAAACAGCAGCAAATATATCCGAGTTATAAAATACATGAATGCCATCAATATCAGCACCTTTTGCAAACTCTACCGACTTGTCATAATCATCAAAATGAGTTGTTATTAAATTCTTTTCACAATTTGATTTTGATTCAATAGCTTCCCATGCATCCTTGTGATCGCCAACATTTACAAGTAAAGTAGCCTTTTGGGATTTTACATATGGTATCATATGCTTGATAATATCGACAAACAACTGTTGCTGCGCACCTGCACCACCAATAGTAAGCAAAAATCTTCTCGGTTTACCACTATTCATTCTATCAAGCCTTGCATTGCAATCATGTTCAATGTTGAATACAAGTTCATGATCTACATAATGACCTGTATAATAAATACTGTCATCAGGCATAGGCTTTAGAGTGCGGTGCTTGTCCATTCCACGAAGCATTTTATAACCAATGTATGACGATGGCGTTTGAACTACATGAATACTTCCCTCAGATAAATGGAGTGCCATGGGCCAATTGTCTGGAATTACATTTACAACACGTTCAAACCCTGCATGAATTGCAGCCTGTGCAGGCCATGCATGAGTAGCTAGATAAGGAATATTCTTAGGAATATTTTTAAGCAAAGGAACCATAAGTTCAGCGTTCTTCTGATCCGAAGCATTATAAGCTAACTTTCTAAATCCTTCCGAGTTCATAGGCTCCCATACAAGTGAATTGAACAACGAAAATTTCTGCGACAGTCGAGACCCCAATGAGTACAAATCATTCTGATAAGAAATAATCTTTGTCGCAGTCGATTCAGGGAAAGAATTTAAATCAAGCCAGTATGGAATATAACCGAGTGCATTTGCACACGAAGCAATCGCCATAGAAATTCTATAATGACCATACCCCATACGAATATTACCAACAATAACCGCATTATCTTCAAAATCAAGCATTGAACCATCATTTGATGAAATAATGTTTTTAACGCCAATACTTCTTCCTATAACAGTATCTATATCATCAGAGAATCTGTAATTACAAGAACTATCGTCACCGAATCGCTTAAGATATTTTGCCTTGCTTTTAACCGCTTTGCGGTAATCCTTATCGCTTATTTTATTGCCAAATATAATTCTTGATTTATCCACGTCATTCCTCCATTTAATTTGTTAAATACAGTTTAACATTAAATGCTACTATTTATCAAGATTTTTTTGATTAAATATAAAAAAGGCAGGATATTTCCTGCTTACTCACCGATATATTCAAATCGTTTTATTTTTCTTTCATCTCTCTCAATTGTTTCATTCCACATTTTTGCTGGTCTAACCCATATACCTCTTTCTCCATATAGCGCTCTATACACGACCATTTCCTCAAGCGTTTCTGAATGCTTCGCAATATAGAGAACCTCATACTCATTACCTTTAAAATGTCTATATCTACCTATTTTAATATTTTCCATAAGTTGCTCCTTTAATTTTTGTTTCAATTATATACCTAAAATTAGCATTTATCAATTACAATTTTGTTGAAACATTTATTAAAATGTAGTATTATAGTTTTATAGTTATATCAAAAGGAGTAACAACTTTAATGGATAAGCGTATAGTATTTTTTGATACCGAAGTTGATATTGTTGATGGCAAAATAAATGACTGTGGTGCAGTTGATGAGAACAATTCGATTCACACAACTAATTTAAAATCATTTATAAGGTTCTTGTCTGATTCT
>CADBRR010000042.1 GCA_902797145.1 uncultured Eubacteriales bacterium
AATTACACCCATTCTATTTCGCCAACAGATTCGAGATATTCTTCAAGATAATCCATATAATCGTCCGTCAGCCTCATACAGTATGTTTTATACTGTTCAAACTCCTTTTTAAGTCCGCCCATTATGAACTCAAAGCCCTTTTCATCGTCATAAACATCGTCATCTGCTGTTGATTCCATAAACTCGTTATCGAGCTTAATCATGGCATCGACTATTTTTTCTATTTCGCCCTCTTCAAGAAACTCATAATCGTTATTTGCTTTGAATTTATTGAGGACATATTCCCTCATTTCGTTTTCGTTATACTCTGCCATTTTATTACCTCATAAATTATATTTTAGGGCAAGAGGCGAACCTCTGCCCTGTTTTATTATTATATTATTTTTCTTAAATTATTTAATTTCATCGAGCAAAGCTGTAAGTTCATTTACAGTATCCTCGAACATATCGAGCGCTGAAAGAACCGGAGCGGGAGTTGTAAGGTCAACGCCTGCAATCTTGAGCTCTTCGATAGGATAATCGCTGCCGCCTGTTGACAAGAACTTATGATAATTTTCAACAGCCTTGCCTGTCTTATCGTTAAGAATAGCTGTTGCTATAGCGCAAGCGCTTGTGAAGCCTGTTGCGTACTGATATACATAGAATGCACGATAGAAATGCGGTATTCTTGCCCATTCAACACGCATAAGGTCGTTTACTACTGCGCCGTCATAATAGAGTTCATTGAGCTTCTTATAAACATCTGAAAGTGAATCTGCTGTAAGCGGTTCGCCATTCTGAGCCATTTCGTGCGACTTGCGTTCGAACTCTGCAAACAAAGTCTGACGGAAAACAGTTGTTCTGAAGCTTTCGAGGAAGTGGTTGAGCAAGTATGCTCTGCGCTTCTTGTCTGTTTCCTTTGAAAGCATATATTTAAGGAGCAATACTTCGTTTACTGTTGAAGCAACCTCTGCAACGAAAATTCTGTAATCGTGGTTTACGAAATCCTGAGCGTGGTCTGACTTATACGAATGCATTGCGTGACCGAGTTCATGAGCGAGTGTGAACGCATTGTCGAGCGTATTCTGGAAGTTAAGTAAAACATACGGATGAACGCCGAAAACGCCGAACGAGAATGCGCCTGTTGTCTTGCCCCTATTTTCATAAACATCAATCCAGCTATTATTGAAAGCCATATCGAGGAGCTTGCCATAATCTTCGCCAAGAGGAGCGAGTGCTTCTTTAACGAGCTTCTTTGCCTGTTCAAAATCGTAATCGAAATCCACATCGTCTACGATAGGATTGTACAAATCGTACATATTGAGTTCTTCAAGGCCCAATGCTTTTTTACGCAATTCGATATATTTTCTCATAGTTGAAAGCCTTGAATGAACAGCTTCGATGAGGCTATCATAAACGTTCATAGGAACATTTCCGTCAAAAAGTGCTGCTTCGCAAGCGCTCTTATAGCCTGCAACATCTGCATAGAACTGATCGAACTTTACTGAGTTTGCATACATTGAAGCGAAAGTATTGAGGTACTTTTCATATGTTCCGAAATATTTTTCAAACGATTCTTTACGAATTTCCTGGTTTGCGCTTGAACGGAAAACTTCAAAGTTACCGTGTGAAATTTCAATTTCCTTGCCGTCATCGCCCTTCATTGACGGGAAAGTCATATCAACGCTTGCGAGCATTACATAGCTTTCTCTCGGTCCGCCTGAAACGTTGCCGAGCATTGCGAGCATCTTTTCTCTTTCTGCATCGAGCGTATGCGCACGCTTGCGGTCTATATCTTCAAGAGTGTGGCGATAAGTCTTCAACGATTCATCAGCCATAAATTTCTTTAATGTTTCCTCATCAATAGAAAGAATTTCGGGAACTACAAACGACATTGCTGTTTCGAAGTTTACATACAACCTCATAGCCTTGCCTTCGAGGTTTTGAGCGTGTGTATCGCCGTTATCGCCATTCTTATTAAGCTGTGCATATGATGCAACGAGTTCGCACTGTCTGCCTGTTTCATAGATATAATCGAGTGCAGTTTTCATCGACTCAACGCTCTTTGAAAGAGTGCCTTCAAACTCATGAATCTTATTTACTCTTGCTTCTGCTTCGTTATAAGCATTTTCCCAATCCTGTTCTGTTGCGTAAATGTGGCTCAAATCCCACTTAAACTCGTTGGGTATCTCATTCCTGTTCCTCAGTTCCATTTTCTTTATCCTCCATAATATTATTTTCTGTTATAATTTCTTCCGATGCATTCATCGTAATATCTTTTTCTACGCTGAAATTGTTATCTTCGTTATTTGAATTATTTTGTACTTCGTTCTGTACAGGAGCATTGTTAAAGCCATTAGCATTAGCATTTCCAAGATTAACTGTCATATTCATGTTAGGTGCCATATGCTGATTCAAGCCCATCTTTTCTTCGTACTTTCTGCGTTTTTGCTCATCTTTAATCTCACTTCTTGCGTTGAGGTCGAAATACAATACTGTATCAACAGATGCAAGGTAGAGCATTCCGATAAGATTTATTATCGTATATGCTGCAATAACTGCTTCTTTTACAAAGAATGTATTCATAATCAAAATTACAGCTACTTCAACTATGCAGATGATTGCTAAAACGAGCAGCCTTACAAAATATGCCCTGAAAAACTTTGCGCAAGCTATCTTGAAGCTTTTGCCGACAGCGTTGAATCCCTTCATTTTGGGATTTTCTTTGCTTTCGTGCGCTGCTATCGGGAATATGAATGCAGTAAATGTAATTGCAACATTTCCGATAAGCACCATTATTGCGAACATAAATATCAGCATTGAAATAGTCCCTGCATTTTTATCAGCCGCTGCCAGCATAATCGGGAACATAAACGTCATAGCCGCAAAGAACAGCACTATAAACATTATGAAAACCAATGCGAAACCAATTCCCAAGATTGTAACATACGAAGCAAGGTATGTTGTGTACAAATGTCTAAGCGAAGTACCGCACTTTTTAAACAATCCGCCGAGTGTAACCTTCCTGCCGTGCATTCTATCGTCAAGCTCAAGATAAATTGCACCCATACCCATAGGAATTAGCAAGAATGTAAGCAACGGACTTATAAGTCCTGAAAGGCTATCGAGCGACGTAGATGCATAAAGCTTTATCTCAGCAGGAGTATTGCTCATACCGTAAATATTATCCGGCATTCTCTCCATCATATCGTCAAATATTTGCTGTGGATTTATATTTGACTGCACATATGTATTTACAAATACTGCAATACCAAGAACTATAATCATAAAGAATACTGTTCTAAAAAATCCTCTTCTGAAAATATCCCACGATATGCCGAAAACGCCTGCAAGCTTAAGCGGTCTTGGTTTTTTCTTCTCAAAATTACTTTCGTTTTTAACAGGCATAGCGTGCATAGCGTGCATAGCTTGATTAGCTTGATTAGCGTTTTCATCAAGCCTAACAGTCTTGTTCAAATCCTGATTCATAGAATTTGCATTTGCTGCAAGATTTTCGGTCTTGTTCAAATCCTGATTCATTTCATTATTGAATCCGTTTTCCATTTTTGTTCCCCTTTCACCTAATAATATTTTATTATCTATCGTATATTAAATTTTTAAAATATTATCCGATAATATCAAATTCGACATCAATGAGCTGTCTTTGGAGCTTAGTAATAATGCTTTCGCCCGGAGTGGGTGTAGCACCCATTATTATAAGCTCGATTTTATGTTCGTTTGCAAACTGCACGAGCGAGTCAACCACATCATCGCTTCGTATCATACTAAGTTCCCCACCAGCAAGCTGTGCAGCGGTGAAAAGATATTCTACCGCATCCGCTTCATCGGGGTTGTCAAGGAAATTCTTGCCCGTATGCACACAATGTACAACGTAGAGTTTTGTTTCCGCACCCTTTCTTTCCTGACCTCTTGCAATAAGTCTGTCGCAGGAACGCTGCCCTGTTACGCAGACCATAATTCCTTTAGGATTATTGTTCACTTTAAAACCTGTGCCTTTCTGAAACTAAGTTTTCAGGACCTCCTTGATTTTGTCGGGCAAATCGACAATTTCGTAAGAATTGATGTATTCAATCACTTCTTCGGGAGTAGCGCACACCTTGAACAAATCAAGATATGCTCCTGAAGTAAAACCTTCTTTAACACAATTTGCGAATTGCTCAATCAGTTTGTCATAATACCCCCTTGTGTTGAGAATCGCAATAGGTGATGAGATATAGCCAAGCTGTTTGAGCGTTATAACCTCCATCAGCTCCTCAAGCGTTCCGAATCCGCCCGCAAGCGCAATGTATGCTGCCGATAAACTCTCCATTTTCGACTTGCGCTCGTGCATAGTTTTTGTAACTATAAGCTCGCTGCAATATTCATATGCAATTCCGGGAAGGTTCAGCTTTTCGGGAATAACACCTATTATCCTGCCGCTGTTTTGAGTAACGCCCCTTGCGCAAGCGCCCATAAGCCCTGTTCTTCCGCCTCCGAACACAAGCCCATATCCGTTCTCCGAAAGGATTTTGCCCATCCTTTCAGCCTCCGAGATATAGATTTTGTCTATATTACTGCTCGAAGCGCCGAAAGCGCATATGTTAAAAGCCGTATCTTCTTTCATATTTTCCCCTTAAATAATTAACTAAAAATTAATATTTACAATATTACAAGCAACATTATACCACGATTTATGCCCTTTTGGTAGAGCTTTTTATAAATTACATAAATATATTTTG
Organism: uncultured Eubacteriales bacterium; assembly: GCA_902797145.1. GTDB lineage: Bacteria > Bacillota > Clostridia > Christensenellales > CAG-138 > RUG14239. The sequence continues at coordinate 4,719 of CADBRR010000042.1, forward strand.
TAAATAATTTATGGCAGGCAATAACCAACAATCGTGCCGACAAATGCCGACACGATTTATAACAGTATTAAATATTATAAGTTATTTGCTTTAATCGGACGGAGTCTTGCCCATAAACATAACGAGCTTTCCATTCCTGATTTTTTCAGGGTTTGCATCCTCTACACGCATATTAAATCTTTTTGCAATATCAAAACCGGTTTCATTATCGCCTGTAAAATATATAACAATTCCCTTATTGCCTGAAAAATCATCATTTTTATTTGTCGAATCCTCATCAATGCCTATAACTACACTTTCGCCAATACTTCCGATAACCTTTGACGTAATATAAAGCGTGTATGAAACATCGACGCTTCGCATACCATTTCCGCTTATATCGCTTGTAGCATATGCGCTTGCAAGAACATCATATACGACCGACTCCTGCTGCTGTGGAAGATTTATCTCGTGCGAAAACGGAACATCGTCGCTGAACGAACATAGCTTTCCGCCCTCATCCAAATAAATTACATCTGAATGAATAATTCCGCTTATGCTAATGTGCGTTCCGTCTGCGATACTTTCCTGAACTGTTGGTGTGGAAATAATTCCTATTAAGCTGTAAATTCCGCTGTCTTCTTCGCCCATTGTAAGCGTTTCACGCATTGAAATCCTGTATTCGGGAATTGCATAGAATACCCTTATGCTTTCATCGCTTGTTACAGGCGCAACATTGCTTGAAATCGAATAACAATCGTTTACGGCATCAAGCTCCGACTTCGTTTCCTTATAGAATTTCATATTTACAATAGCTTCAACCTTTGCTGTGCTTTTCGTGTATTCTCCGCCCATACTCTTTACGTTTATGCTGAGAACATCTGCCCTTATGTCAATATTTGTAAGCGTTTCGTCAAGCTCCATTTCTTCGCTAAACGGAATGCTCTCTGAGAATGCGCAAAGCTTGTTTTCGCTGTCAAGATACATACATTCTACCCTGAGCGTGCCTTCAATAACCGCACCGCCTATCTGTGGCTGAATACCTCTTATAAACGCCCTTCCGTCTGAAAAAACGACCGTATTTATATCTATCTCCCTGTTTATCATTTCCTGAAGTTTTACCGTTTGTTCATCTGCAAGCTCTACAAGCGATGTATCAAGCTTGTTTTTCGATAAGAAAAGCTCTTCGCCATCAATGCCGCATACCATCTTTAACGGTTTTTTGTCCATTAAAATCGAGCTTATGAAAACGTTTGCGCTGACTGAAACGAACCCGTCACGAGCAAAAACATTAACATCTGATACTATTGCTTCGCTTTCCGCTTTAACGCTCATATCGGGCAATAGCTTTCCGCCTTCGCATAACGCCGTATGCTTAAAATCCGCCTCGCTCTTAAACGAAAACGCTTCGCCGTTCATATCGGCGCAAATGAAATCGAATGTAACCGTTCCTTCATAAACAACCTTGTTTTCAAGCAGCATAACATTGCCTATCGCTGCGCTCGCCCTCGTTGAAAGAATGTTGGCATTTCGCCTGTCGTCAGGAAGTGGAATATCACCCTCAACAAGCGTTTGCGTATCGTTCCTTAAAATAACTCGCTCCTTGATAATATCATCATACAATATTTCCATATCAATAACTCCTGCAAAATATTTTTCTGTTAAATCTTATGCGTTAAATGTTTGATTATGCTTAGAAACATATATGTGGAATTATTTTAAAGTTATCCACTTTATTCACAGGGTTATCCACAGCAGGTGGTAATTTAAGGGGAAAATTGCTGTGGAAAACCTGTAAATAAAATTGTATGCATGAAAAAATACTATTGTTAGCAAAATCATTTATGGTAAATTTTATGCAGGGTGGCTCTTCATCCGCTCCTCTCTTGAATCCTCCATGATAAGCTTGTCCGCAATTAAAGCGATGAACTCACCATTAGTAGGCTTATCGTTCTTTCCGTATATGTTAAAACCGTAAATCTGGTTGATATTTTCGATTTTGCCCCTTGTCCATGCAACCTCTATCGCATGGCGAATCGCCCTTTCAACTTTAGATGCTGAGGTGTTGAATCGTTTTGCAATTCCGGGATAAAGCTCTTTCGTAATGCGGTTTATCGTTTCAGGCTCAGCATAAACCATTCTTATCGCTTCACGAAGATAATGATAACCCTTTATGTGGGCAGGAATGCCAATCATAAGGAAGATAGATGTTATTTTTTCATCGAGCGTCTTGGGCTGAGAAGATAAAAGGCTTATCTGGTTTGCGTTCATATATGAATCATCAAGCACATCAAGAATACGCTTAAATAATGTTTCAGGGTCAACCGGCTTTAACATAAAATACCTCGCTCCGAGAACGCTCGCCTGCCTTATAAGTTCCTCGTTCCTCAATGCGCTGACAACGATAACAGTCGGCGCAGGTTCAATAAGTCCGCAATTTATATGTTCAAGCACACCTATTCCGTCAATGTGAGGCATTATAAGCTCCGTAACGATTACATCATATGTAGCGTTGTGCATAGCTTCAAGCGCCGCTTGTCCATCGGAAACAACGTCAACCTTGCTTATCTGTTCCTGAGCAGATATATAGCTTGCCATATGCTCCTGAAATTTCTTATTTGAATCGGCAATAAGTACACGATATTTTGTCATTTTAATTTGTCCTCCGTTCGCACTTGCTGTTGAATGATAAAGAATTTTGTGATATCACTACATAAAAGTGTACCACCTATTCGTTTGCAAGGATATAGCGAATAAAAACTACTTTTGCCGATTATTGACGGCTGGTTTCCGAATTTTGTAAAAATTTGAAAATTGAATATGTTTAAGGTTATATCTCTATTTTTTCATAAACATTTGTCGATTTTTTTCGATTGTTTTTTGTTTCCATCGTATTTTATTTTGTTTTATATTGACGATTTTTTAAAAATACTTTAAAATAAATTAATATTCAGGAGGAATGATAAAGTGAAAAAAGCGTTCGCATACATTGTAACTGCTGTTATTTTAACGGTTGCTGTTGTAATGTTTTTGAATTATGAATCGAATATAACCGAGCCAATAAGTACGTGCGAATATACACCTGTCGTTGAAACGGAACAGCCTACACCCCAAGTAACGAGGATAATAGAATGGACTTCCGCCCCAACTGAAACACCGTTTTTAAAGCGTGAGGCTAATGAATATTTATTTCTTGTAAATTGGGAAAATCCGCTCGCCGAGGATTACGAGCCTGAACATCTTGTTAGAATGAAAAGTATACTTGGCAATCTTGTGTCTTATAAAAACAGTAGTATAAAGCTTGATGAAACAGCTTGTCAGGCAGCGTTTGAAATGTTTACTGCTGCAAAAAATGACGGAATAAAGAATTTTCTTATTGCAAGCGGTTATCGTTCGATAAACTCACAGCGTGATATAGAAAAGGATAGGCTCAGGCAAAATCCGAATTATTTTAGCGATCCGTACAATAGCCCTGTAAAGGCTATGCCGCATAATATGAGCGAGCATTCAACAGGGCTTGCGATAGATATTCTATCGACAACGCACCGAAGCAGCGATGACACATATAAGGATACGAAACAGGCGCAATGGCTTAAAGAAAATGCCCATAAATATGGGTTTATATTGAGATACCCGGAGGATAAGCAGTCAATAACGGGCGTTATCTCCGAACCATGGCATTATAGATATGTTGGTGTTGAAGCGGCAACTGAAATGTACGAACTCGGTTTGTGCCTTGAAGAATATGTTATGGGGAATTAAATAAAAATGGGCAGGAAAAACCTGCCTTTTTAATTTATTGCGTTATTGCGGATAATTCAATCTGCGTTTTGTAATTATTTTATAGCCGTATTGGCTTACATCGTTTGATTCAAGCTGTAAAACATCTACAAAATCAGGAACTGCACCGTTATCGCCAATAGCTGAATACGACATGGGATATAAATAGATTATAGCGTAATTCCCACTGATTTTCTGGAAAACAGCAGTATACGAATTATCTATGGAACTGCCGATTTTGCTTTTATCAATCCTGTAACTGTCCTTTTCCTCGACATAGACTATGCCACGATTTTCATCGCCCGAATAAGTCTTTTTATCCGTTACATAATCTTCGCCATAATTTTCAATTACATATTTTTTGTATCGCTCTATCGCATCGTCGCTCATAATTCCGCCCGTTGCGCCGAAAGCGCTTTCCGCATACTTGCCGGCTTCGTTCCTCGTCATATAGATGTAGCCGTCAGAATCGGGTTTTACACCTGCTTCGCTCGTTTTGCAAATAGCTGCAAATTCAAGATAATAAAACTCATCAACATCTGCTAACGAATCCGCATACTTGCCACCATTTATAATGCAGAATCGTTCGAGGAACTGCTTGTACTCATCGGATAGCTCAAAATACGCATCTTGATTGAACCTGTCGGGATTGAACACGCCATACCTTGAATCAACAATCTTTGGCTCTTCCGTCTTATCGGGCTGAACCGAAATTGTCGGAACAGGGTTTTGCGTCCTCTTAGGAGTGTTCACAGGCTCGTTTGCAGTTGCGCATCCGGTTGTTGTAATAAGCACAATAAGCATTATTATGAATAACTTTTTCATAAAAACCTCCTTGATATAGCCTAATTAACTCAATTATATACCCGAATTTTCCTTTTGCAATATCCTGAGATTTTTATTTACAAAATATTAATTTTTAATTTTCAATTAACAAATTGTAAGCTATTCTATCGAGTCAAGCCCTGCAACAACCCTCAAAATCCTTGTCGCATCTGCTGCGCTTAAACTATCACCTGTTACGCAGGCTCTTTCAAGCTCATCGCTGTTGAAGTATTCAAGATTTGCAACAACACGAAGTATCTTCGTCGCATCTGCGCTC
>CADBRR010000043.1 GCA_902797145.1 uncultured Eubacteriales bacterium
TAGCAATACTCCTTTTCTTTTTTTTTTTTTTTTTCTCTATTATCGGTAAGAATAAACTTTACACCACGATTAAGGTATGCAAGCTCCTTGATTCGTTTAGATATAGTATCATAGTTCATATCAACTGTTTCAAAGACTCTACTATCCGGAAGAAAAGTTACTTTTGTTCCCTGTTTTCGTGTCCTTCCCACTTCTTCAAGCGGAGCTACTGCCTTTCCTGATACTATTTTGCCATTTTCTTCTTTGCTTTCAAAATGCATTTCATACGCTTTTCCACCAGTATATACTTCAACATCTACAAATTCAGAAAGCGCATTAACTACCGATGCACCTACACCGTGCAATCCGCCCGAATAACCATAACTATCGTTACCAAACTTTCCGCCTGCATGGAGCTGTGTAAATACAACTTCAACACCTGATACACCAAGTTTTTCGTGAATACCTACTGGAATACCTCTTCCGTTATCCTCTACTGTAACAGATTTATCCTTATTAAGCGTTATTCTAATTTCATTCGCGTATCCATTAGCTGCCTCATCTACTGCATTATCAACTATTTCCCACAGCATATGGTGAAGTCCTCTTGAACCGGTACTGCCAATATACATACCTGGTCTCATTCTAACAGCTTCAAGACCCTCCATTACTTTTATATCGCTTACACTATACTCTTTTTTTGCCATTTGTGCCTCCGTTTTAATCGGATTATATAAAAAATAATATTTTATTGATAAATTATCCTAACTTGTTTTGACAAACACTAACTCGTCATAGTATAATATTACATAAAGAAATCCAAATTTACAAGATAAATTTTAAAAAAATAAAAAATAAAATCTACGAAAGGATTGGAACATATAATTATGAAGAAGTATAATATTGCTGTTGTCGGTGCTACCGGCGTTGTTGGTAGAATGATGATAAAAGTTCTTGAGGAGAGGCAGTTACCTATTGAAAATTTGTATCTGTTTGCTTCATCGCGCTCAAAAGGAACAAAGCTTACTTTCAACGGAAAAGAATACGAAGTTGAGGAGCTTACTCACACTTGCTTTGACGGGAAGAACATTGATATTGCTCTGTTCTCAGCAGGCGGTGAAACATCGAGGATTTTCGCACCATCAGCTGCTAAAGCAGGTGCAACTGTTATAGATAACTCAAGCTATTGGAGAATGGATAAAGATGTTCCGTTAATCGTTCCCGAAGTAAACTTTGAAAGCATAAAAGATTGCCGCAAGGGAATTATTGCAAATCCTAACTGTTCTACAATTCAGGCAATGCTCGTGCTCAAGCCACTTATGGACAGATATGGAATTAAAAGAGTTATTTATTCGACATATCAGTCCGTTTCAGGTGCAGGATTGAAAGGACTTAACGACCTCAAGAACGGAACAAGTGAAAAATTTATTTATCCTATTACAAATAATTGCATTCCGCATATTGATGTTTTCCTCGATAACGGCTATACTAAAGAGGAGCAGAAAATGATTGATGAAACAAGGAAGATTCTTTCTAAGCCCGATATGCGTGTAACAGCTACAACTGTACGAGTTCCTGTTTTCTATGCTCATAGTGAAAGCATTAATATAGAGCTTGAAAAGGAATTTGAAATTGAAGATGTAAAAGAGCTGTTGAAAAATTCAGAAGGCGTTGTACTTCAGGATGATGTTGAAAACAATGTATATCCTATGCCGCTATATGCAGCAGATCATGATGAAGTATTTGTAGGAAGAATTAGAAGAGATTTTACCGTTGAAAACGGAATCAACCTATTCTGCGTTGCTGACAACCTAAGAAAAGGTGCAGCCACAAATGCAGTACAGATAGCTCAAAAAATAATCGAAACAAACAATAAGTAAAGTAATATTTGCTCCGAACAATTTATAAAAGAAAGGACAATTTTATGAGTATTTTTACAGGTAGTGCTGTTGCTATAATAACGCCTTTCAAAAATGACTATATCGACTTTGAAGCATTTGCAAGGTTGATTGATTTTCAGCTTGAAAATCATACAGATGCTATAGTCGTTTGCGGTACAACAGGCGAAGCTTCCACAATGACGAAGGAAGAAAAAGAAAGTGCTATAAATTTTGTAGTAGAACGCACAAATCACAGAGTACCGGTTATCGCAGGTACGGGTGGAAACAATACACGAGAGGTCATTGAAAACTCAAAAATGGCTGAAAAACTCGGTGCAGATGCACTTCTTATAGTTACGCCATACTATAATAAGACAACACAAGCAGGTCTTATTGCTCACTACAATGCAATTGCAGACAGCGTAAATACTCCTATTATAGTATATAACGTTCCTTCAAGAACGAGCGTAAACCTGCTTCCTCAGACAATGAAGGAGATATTTAAGCATAAGAACATAGTTGCTATAAAGGAAGCATCAGGTCGTATAGGTCAAGTTGCAGAACTTGCTGCACTATGCCCTGAATGCGATATATATTCAGGCAACGATGATCAGGTTGTACCTATAATGTCGCTTGGCGGTCGTGGTGTTATATCGACAATTGCTAACATTATACCGAATGAAATGCACAATATGTGCAGCGCATTCCTAAATGGCGATGTAGAAACAGCAAGGCGCATTCAGCTTAATATTATTCCTGTATTTAAGGCAGCATTTATTGAAGTAAGTCCTATGCCTATAAAGGCAATGATGAATTTGTGCGGATTCGATATAGGTCAGCCAAGACTTCCTTTGACAGTACCAACGGATTCGAGCATAGAATTTATTAAATCTACTATAAACAGTTGTGAACTCTTAAAACATCTGAGGAAATAAAATTATGGCAATCAGAATAATTTTAAACGGTATATGCGGTAAAATGGGCGAGGCTGTTCAGAAATTAGTTGCGACAAAAAGCGATGAGTTTGTAATAGTTGCAGGTGTTGGCCATTCTGAAAAATATACAGGTTCAATACCATTTTACACAAGCATTTTTGATGTTAAAGAAGATGCTGATGCGGTTATTGATTTTTCAAGACCTGATGCAGTTAAAGATATTCTTGAATACTGTAAGCAAAAAGGAATTGTAGCTGTAATCGGTACAACAGGTCTTACAAGTCATGAAAGAGAAATTATAGACGAATATGCACCATATGTACGTATTTTCTTTACCGGTAATATGTCACTTGGCATAAATCTGCTTATTGAGCTTGCAAAAAAAGCTGCTTCTACACTCGGTGAAAATTACGAAGTTGAGATAATCGACAAGCATCATCATCTAAAAGTTGATTCTCCGAGCGGAACTGCACTCATGATAGCAGATGCTATAAGCGCAGAATTTCCTACACCTAGACAGTATGTTTATGGTCGATATACAAGAACAGAAAAAAGGAAGCCAAACGAAATAGGTTTTCATTCTATACGAGGCGGTTCAATTGTAGGTGAACATGAAGTTATGTTCATAGGTCCTGATGAGATTGTTGAAATCAATCACAGGTCATATTCAAAGCAGGTTTTCGCACTCGGCGCACTTCGTGCAGTAAAGTTTATGCTTGATAAACAGCCTGGAATATACAATATGCATGATATAGTTCTTGAAAAAGATGTCCTTTCACATCTGTATACGACAGATTCACAGGCAATAGTAAATGTAAAAGGACTTTCAAAGGTTGCTTCGGGGCTTTCAAAAGTATTTACTGCAATTGCTGATAAATGCGTATTTGTAGATATGATTAGCGTTACTAACATTGATGAAGTTAGCTTTACTATTCCCGAAAAGAATATTTCAGCTGCAACAAATGCTATGAATGAGCTATCTAATGAATACCCAGACATTAAGTTCGATTTCATATATGATATTGCAAAGCTTACTGTCGAGGGCGTTGGTATGGAGTTCAGGCACGGCATAGCATCAAAGCTTTTCGAGGTGCTTGCAAAGGCTGGAATTGTTCCGCAGATAGTTACTACTTCCGAAACAAAAATCGCTTATGGCATAGATTCTTATGTTCTCCCTAAAGCAATTCAAGTTATTGAAGATTATCTTGATTTATAATAAAAACAAGGTATCCCGCAAAAGGATACCTTTCATTATTATATTGACAATACCTTATCAACAACACCTACTATTTCATCAACTTCTACATCTTCAATAGTTCCGTTATCGCAATGTTTTGCAACATCGGGATTTATTGGAAGTTGAGCAAGAAGCGGTATTCCAAACCTTGATGCTATTTCCGCAGCATGGCTTTCACCAAAAATATTTATATGCTTTCCGCAATCAGGACATACTGCATAGCTCATATTTTCAACCATACCAAGAACCGGGATATTCATAATATCCGCCATATGAATAGCTTTTTCAACTATCATTGAAACGAGTTCCTGCGGTGATGTAACTATAATAATTCCATCAATAGGCAAGCTCTGGAAAACTGTGAGTGGAACATCGCCTGTTCCCGGAGGCATATCAACGAACATATAATCAACGTCGTTCCATATAACATCTGTCCAGAATTGTTTTACGGTACCTGCAATAACAGGACCACGCCATACAACAGGCTGTGTTTCATCATCAAGCAAGAGGTTTATCGACATTACTTCGATTCCGTTTTTACTGTTTACTGTCAATATGCCTGCGCCATTTCCCATAGCTTTTTCTTTAAGTCCGAACGCTTTAGGAATTGAAGGTCCAGTAATATCTGCATCAAGTATTGCTGTTTTAAAGCCTTTTTTATTTATATGTGATGCAAGCAGCGATGTAACGAGTGATTTACCTACTCCACCCTTTCCGCTTACGATACCAATTACTTTCTTTACGTTGCTAAATTGATTAAGCTTTTCTTTAGGAATTGCTCTTGATGAACAATCCTGTCCACAGCTTGAACAGTCGTGTGTACAATTTTCACTCATAATTTTATTCCTTTCTTTTAACCTTCAGGCCAATCAAATTCTCTTCCGCCCATTATATGCATATGAATATGATGAACAGTTTGTCCAGCATTGTCACCTGTATTTATAATAGTTCTAAATCCCGTTTCTGCAATACCCATTTCAACGGCTATTTTCTTTGCAACTTCAAACATATGTGCAATAAGTTCTTTATCGCTACTATGAAGCTCAAGAATGCTCTTGATATGCTTCTTGGGTATTACAAGTACATGAATCGGAGCTTTAGGCTCTATATCCTTAAATGCAAGGACTGTATCGTCTTCATAAACCTTATTGCTCGGTATTTCACCTGCAATTATCTTGCAAAAAATACAATTATCCATTTTTGTTCCTCCATCATTATTTTATATGACCTATAAGATAGTTATTTTCATTACCATCTATTATAACATATTTTATTTCATTGTGAAGTGCCTGATTTCCATCCACCTTCACTTTTATATAATTTCCTGTATACCCCTGAGTTAATCCATCAATCGTTTCTTCAAACAAAACGCTTTGTTCTGTTCCGATAAAGCTTTGTTCAAACTCACTTTCAAGTTCTTTACCCAGTGCTGACAAGATTGAAACTCGTTTTTCTTTAATCGACTTTTCTATTTGATTCGGCATATTATATGCAACAGTACCCGACCTTCTCGAATATGGGAACACATGAATCTTTGACAAACGTATTCGTTTTACAAATTCGAGTGTCTCATTAAATTCTTCCTCTGTTTCACCAGGGAAGCCAACGATTATATCTGTTGTTATCGCACAATCAGGCATATATTTTCTCAATGCTTCAACGCATTTTTCATACTTTTCAGGTGTATATCGCCTGTTCATTCTTTTCAGAACTGTTGCACTTCCGCTTTGAAGCGACAGATGGAACTGCCTACAAATTTTCTTGTTCTCAGCAAGATATTTAATCGACTCTTCTGTCATAAGCTGTGGTTCAAGTGAGCCGAGCCTTATTCTCTTTATACCATTTATATCGTCTGCCTGTTTTATTGCATCAATAAGATTTATATCTCCGCCAAGGTCTTTTCCGTATGACATAAGATGTATACCTGTCAGAACAACCTCTTTATATCCGCCTTGCGCAAGCTTTTCAAGTTCTTTTTTGATATTATCGAGTTTTCGGCTTCTAATAGGCCCTCTTGCATACGGAATAGCGCAGTATGTACAGAATCTATCGCATCCATCTTGAATTTTCAGTTGTGCTCGTGTTTTTCCTTCCCTTACTGCACAAAGCTCCTCAAACTCAGTTTCGCTCCTGATATCGCTTACTGCATTAACTGCATTATCGCCTTTGTGGAGCGACTTTATCATTTCAACGATATTTGTTCTGTCCTTTGTACCTATAACAAGGCTTACGCCCGGAAGCTGTTTTACTTCCTCTGGCGCACGCTGTGAATAGCAACCAACTACAACTATATATGCATCAGGCGCAAGCGTATGTGCCCTTGAAATCATCTGCCTTGATTTTTTATCACCAATATGCGTAACGGTACAAGTATTTATAACATAAACATCAGCAACATCGGTAAAATCGACAGTTTCATAGCCTTCCTTTTCAAGCATTTCCTGAATGGCTTGTGTATCATATTGATTTACTTTACAGCCTAATGTACAATATGCAGCCTTCATATCATATTCCTTTCGTAAACTATTTTCAGCCTTCTAACTCATATAAAACCATCGCAAGCGTTGCCATACCTGCTGTTTCTGTTCTCAATATTCTATTGCCAAGCGTTATTGATTTACCGCCTTTATGTATTAGCATATCGACCTCGCTTTTCTCCAGTCCGCCCTCAGGACCTATAAATATGCCTATATTCTGCGCATCTATATTACTTCTTAGCAAATCTTTAAGCGTCAATTCTTTTTCTTCTTCATATGCGATTATAGTAAGGTTCAAGTCTGAAAAATCACATTCAGAAATATTTATTATATCAGAAACGACAGGAATATTGCCTCGCCTTGACTGTTTTGCAGCTTCATAAGCAATTCTATTATATCGTTCTGTTTTATTCTTTGAATCCTTTTTATCGACCTTAACAACGCATCTTGAAGAAACGACAGGCACTATTTTTCGTATCCCAAGCTCAACGCACTTTTGGATTATCGTTTCCATCTTACCCGATTTGGGGAGACACTGATACAAAATCACATTATGCGTACTCTCCGTTTCAGATTTTACAAATTCGCCGAGAGTAATATCAACTGAATTTTTTGAAATGCAATCTATCGTTGCTATACATTCCATTCCTTCGCCATCACAAACGGCTATTTCATCGCCATTTTTTAACCTCAATACACGAGAAATATGGGCGACATCATCGCCCATAATTGCGGCATGGTTACCATGTATAGAATTTTTATCTATAAAGAATCTATTCATAAACTTATTTCTTTCTTGATAATATAGCTCTCCAGTCCTCGCCTTCTCTAACTTCAAGAACTTCAAAACCATTTTCGTCAAGTGCCTTTAACACTCCATCAAGCTTCTCATCAATGATTCCTGAAGTGATAAACAATCCACCTTTTTTGATAAGTCTTGCAGCAGTAGGCGCAAGCGCTATAATTACAGCGGCAACTATATTTGCTGTAATTACATCATACTCCTTTACAGCCAATTTTTCAATAAGTTCTTTATCGGAAAGCACATCGCCTATATAAATTTTATATCTATCAGATGAAATTCCATTCAACTGCGCATTTTCCATTGCAACTTCATCAGCAATTTCGTCAATATCTACGCCAACAGCATTTTTTGCTCCGTAAAGAAGTGCTGCAATAGATAATATTCCGCTGCCACAGCCCATATCAAGAAGTTCTGTATCGTTATTTACGCATTCTTCAATCAATTCAAGGCACATTCTTGTAGTATGATGAGAACCTGTTCCGAATACAAGTCCCGGATCTATGGACAACACGATTCTATCTGTATCAGTTTTTTCTTCCCACGAAGGACGGATAAGCAGTTTTTTGCCAATTTCTATTGGTTTATAATAAGCTTTCCAGTTATTTTCCCAATCTTCATCTGCAACCAACTTTTCTTCAAGCACTATATCGCCCATATCTATACCAAAATCTTCATGTTTTAAGTTCTCTATTGTATCCCTAACCGCCTGAATAAGCGCTTCATTTTCTTCAACGGCTGCAATATATGCTTTAACGCATGGTTTATCTCCGGTAACAAGTTCATCAGTATCAGCAAAATCCCAATACTTTGCTGTATCATTGAGGAACTTTTCAACATTTTCACGTCCCTCTTCTATTTGAACTTGACTTACTCCGATACTATCAAGCGCACCATAAATTATTTCAAGCGCATCGTTGTTTGCATAAACTGTCATCTCTTTCCAATTCATATTACTTTCCCTTTATATTATCCTTTATATCCTCAAGTATGCTTTTCTTTTTCTTGGTCTTATTAACATTATTGCCAAGTGTTTCTGCAAGCTCTGTAAGCAACCTTTTCTGCTCCAAAGTGAGCTTTTTAGGAACTTCGACATTGACTTTTACAAGCAAATCGCCTCTGATGCTTGTATTTATCTTTGTAATACCCAGTCCACGAAGCCTAAATGTAGTATTGGGCTGTGTTCCTTCGGGAACGGTATATTTTACAGTTTCATCAAGTGTTGGAACTTCTATCTCACCACCGAGCGCTGCAACTGTAAACGGAATATTCATCTCAAGATACAAATCATATCCTCGTCTTATAAACTGTTTATGTGGCTTAACAGTAACAGTAACATACAAATCGCCGCTTGAACCGCCTTTTTTACCACCTTCGCCTGCGCCACGCATAGATATTGTCTGACCATTATCTATACCTGCCGGGATATTTATTGTAATCTTTCTATTCTTTGTAACTCTGCCTTTGCCTCTGCAATTTGCACATGGTTCTTTTACAACAGTACCTTTACCACCGCAAGTAGGGCAAGTTGTCATCGTCTGGAACATACCGCCGAGCGCTGAGCTTCTAACCTGACCTGTCCCGTTACAAGTCTTGCACATTTCAGGCTTTGTTCCTTCCTTTGCACCTGTTCCATTGCAGGTCGGGCAATCTTCTTCTATCGGAATATTTATATCTTTTTTAACGCCCTTTGCAGCTTCCTCAAATGTAATAGTCATATTATATTCAAGATCTCTGCCACGTGATGGACCATTAGGATTACGCCTTTGAGAACCGCCACCAAACCCGCTGAAGCTTCCGCCAAAACCACTTCCACCGAAAATCGTACTGAATATATCGCCAAAGTCTGCACCATCAAATCCGCCGTAATACTGACCTCCGCCAGCACCCTGTTCAAATGCAGCGTGACCGAACTGATCGTATTTTGCTTTTTTCTCGCTATCAGAAAGTACGGCATACGCTTCATTTACTTCCTTCATTTTTTCTTCAGCTTCTTTGACATTATCCTTATTCAGGTCGGGGTGATATTTTTTTACAAGCTTCCTATATGCACTTTTTATTTCATCGTCCGAAGCACCTTTCGTGATGCCAAGAACTTCATAATAATCTCTTTTAGCCACAGGCTATCTCCTCCACATCGTTAAGAATATTCTTAAACATCTTAAGAGAGCCAATAACTCTACTGGCTCTCTTTCAAAGATCAACAGTTAATCATTTATTACTTGTTATCATCAGCCGATGTCCATTCAGCATCTACAACATCATCATCTTTCTTTGCCTGTGAATAGTCTGCTGAACCTTCTGTACCTGCATTTGCACCTGTACCGCCCTGCTGAGCGTTCTGCTGATAAATCTTACCGAATACATCGTACGAAACTTCTGTAAGCTTTTCTGTTGCTGACTTGATTGCTGCTGAATCAGTTCCGTTCAACGCTGTCTTAACATTTTCAATCTCGCTATTGATTCTTGCCTTATCATCTTCAGGAATCTTATCGCCCAGCTCTTTCATTGTCTTCTCTGTCTGATATACGAGTGAATCGGCATGGTTCCTTGTTTCAACTTCTTCCTGACGAGCCTTATCCTGTTCAGCATACTGTTCAGCTTCACGAACTGCACGCTTGATTTCTTCTTCGCTCAAGTTCTCTGATGCTGTAATAGTAACCTTCTGTTCGTTACCTGTTCCCAAATCCTTTGCTGATACATTTACAATACCGTTTGCATCAATATTGAATTCAACTTCAATCTGCGGAACACCTCTCGGTGCGGGAGCAATACCTGTGAGCTGGAATCTACCAAGAGTCTTATTATCGCTTGCCATTTTTCTTTCGCCCTGGAGAACGTGAATTTCAACGCTTGTCTGTCCGTCCGCTGCTGTTGAGAATACCTGCTTATTACGTGTAGGAATAGCTGAGTTTCTCTCGATGAGCTTTGTGAATACACCACCAACTGTTTCGATACCGAGTGACAAAGGAGTTACGTCAAGGAGAACTACATCCTTTACTTCGCCGCCAAGAACGCCTGCCTGAATTGCAGCGCCTATTGCTACGCATTCATCGGGGTTGATACCCTTAAACGGTTCTTTACCTGTAACCTTCTTAACGAGTTCCTGAACAGCAGGAATACGGCTTGAACCACCAACAAGAACTACTTTATCTATATCTGCATTTGTAAGGCCTGCATCTTTAAGTGCCTGGTTCATACAAACATGAGTCTTTTCTACCAAATCAGCTGTAAGTTCATCGAACTTTGCTCTTGTAATAGTCATATCAAGGTGCTTAGGACCTGTTGCATCAGCTGTTATAAACGGAAGATTTACATTTGTCTGGAGCATTGATGAAAGTTCAATCTTTGCCTTTTCAGCAGCTTCCTTCAATCTCTGAACTGCCATCTTATCGTTTCTAAGTTCAATGCCTTCCTTCTTCTTAAACTCATCACAGATATAATCCATAACTCTCTTATCGAAGTCATCACCGCCAAGACGGTTATTACCGCTTGTTGCAAGAACCTGGAACAAACCATCACCGATTTCGAGGATTGATACATCAAATGTACCACCGCCGAGGTCGTAAACAAGAATCTTATGGTTATTTTCCTTATCAAGACCGTATGCAAGTGATGCTGCTGTCGGTTCGTTGATGATACGGAGAACTTCAAGGCCTGCAATACGTCCTGCATCCTTTGTTGCCTGTCTTTGGCTATCTGTAAAATATGCCGGTACTGTAATAACAGCCTGTGTTACCTTTTCACCAAGGAAGCTTTCTGCATCCTGCTTGAGCTTCTGAAGAATCATAGCCGAAATTTCCTGCGGAGTATAATCCTTACCGTCAATATTCTTTCTATAATCTGTACCCATTTCACGCTTAATTGAAGTGATTGTACGGTCGGGGTTTGTGATAGCCTGACGCTTTGCTACCTGACCTACCATTCTTTCGCCATCTTTTGAAAATGCTACTACTGAAGGTGTTGTTCTTGAACCTTCTGAGTTTGCGATTACAACAGGTTCGCTACCTTCGAGAACTGCTACGCATGAATTTGTTGTACCTAAGTCAATACCAATAATCTTACTCATAATATATATCCTCCTGAATTGTTTACTTAATTATTTATTATTCAGCAACTTTCACCATACTGTGGCGAATTATGCGATCTTTTACTTTATAGCCCTTTTGGAAAACAGCAAGTATTGTACCACTTTCCGTTCCTTCTACCGCTTCCTGCATTACTGCATTGTGCGTATTAGGATTAAACTTTCCTTCAGCTTCCACTTCTTCAAGTCCAAGTTTCTGAAGTGTTTCAAGAAGCTGCTTTCTTACAAGTTCTATCCCTTTAATCCAATTTTCATCAGCACCTTCTTTATTTTCAAGTGCTCTATCAAAATTATCTATTACAGGAAGAAGTTCTTTTATGACGTTCCTTTCGCCATCATCAAAGCTGTCAGCCTGTGCTGTTGCATTCCTGCGTTTATAATTCATAAATTCCGCCTGAATTCTTTGCACATCATTTTTGTATTCTTCCGCTTCGTCCTGAAGCTTCTTAATCATCTGCTGGGCAGTTTCAAATTCTTCCTTTGTCATAGTAACAGAACCATCATTATTGTTTTCTATATCCTCTTTTTTATCTTCGGATACTTCAGCAGTTTCGTCCGTTTCCATTACAGTTTCATTATTCTTTTCATTAACGGATTTACCGTTTTTATTTTTCTTTTCCATTTGAAAAACTTCCTTTTATTTATTCGAGCATTTTTTTATCGTTTTCGCCATCGTCTACCATACCCGTAAGTATTTCACTCAAGCTCTTGCCCATATATCCCAATATTGACATTACCCTGCCGTAATCCATCCTTGTAGGTCCTATTACACCAAGTGAGCCAATCGGGTTATCACCTATTTTATATGTTGCGGTAACAATACTGCAATCCTTCATTTCAGGATTCTCATTTTCATTACCGATAGTTATCGAAAACTCAAGCTTCGTTGCATCTTTCAGAGTTTTACACAAAATATCCTTTGTTTCAATCGTTGCAAGAAAATTCTTTGCTTTATCGACATCGTTATATTCAGGGAAATTAAGCATATTCATAGCACCGCTCAATTCAACGCTGTCATTATCGGGCTTTATGCTCTTCTGGAAAAGATCCATAAGTGAATTTAAAAATTCCTTATGATCGCCTATTTCCGCTGCAAGCTCTGAAAGCATAACCTCATTTATCTCATCAAGCCTCTTATTCTTCAACCTATCCGTCAACATTCTTGAAAGTTCTTCAAGCTGCTTCGGCGTTATTCCTTTGGGAGTCTTTATAATAGAATCTTTTGCAATTCCTGCATCTGTTACTATTACAAGCAAAGCCTTACCTTCAGTTACCGGAACTATTTGAATGTGCATAAGCTTTATCGAGTGAAGCTGAGGTGTAAGCACCATTGATGTATAATTCGTAAGGCTTGATAAAACCCTTGCTGTCTGCTTTATAACATCTTCTACCTCATCCATGGCATCAGTGAACTTATCCCTGATTTCGTGCATCTCATCGCTTGTAAGCTCAGGTTTGCTCATCAAAGTGTCAACATAAAGCCTATATGCTTTGTCAGATGGTATTCTTCCGCTCGATGTATGCGGTTGTTCAAGAAATCCAAGCTCTTCAAGATCCGACATCTCGTTTCTTATCGTTGCTGACGAAAGCGATATATCCGACCTCTTTGAAATTGTCCTTGAACCAACAGGTGATGCGGTGTGAATATAGTCATCTATTATTGCCTGTAATATTCTGAGCTTTCTTTCATCAAGTTCCACAATAGCATCTCCTATCTTTTATTTGTTGTTAGCACTCGATTGCTTTGAGTGCTAATCACTGTAATAACAATACCACAACTGA
Source organism: uncultured Eubacteriales bacterium (assembly GCA_902797145.1). Lineage (GTDB taxonomy): Bacteria > Bacillota > Clostridia > Christensenellales > CAG-138 > RUG14239. The sequence continues at coordinate 13,180 of CADBRR010000043.1, forward strand.
TAACATTTGTCAAGCATTATTTTAAATTTTTTCTAATAATATTATTTACCGTTATTTATTTTATAAAACACATCAATGCGCTATTCATCATATCCATGCCTTTTTGAGTTAGTTTTGCTCTTTCATCATTTATTTCAAGCCAATGTTTTCCGATTAGTTCTTTTATTTCAGATTCATAAACCTCTTCGAATGAAATTCCATATCGTTTTTTAAACGCTGAAATATCTATTCCATTAACCATTCTAAATCCCACCATAACCGTTTCAAACATTTCGTCGTTTTTTGATATTTTTTCAATGTTTTCTCTCGGCAGCTTCCCTTTATTTAAACATTCGATATAATTTTTTAAATTTGAAGTATTGTTCCACCTTGTCCATTCATCGAGCTTCATAGCGGAATGGGAATTTAAGCCAAGACCTAAATATTCTCCGTTTTCCCAGTAGTTAATATTATGCCTGCATTCTCTACCATGCTTTGAATAATTTGAAACCTCATATCTGATATAACCATATTCAGCAAGTTTTTTAATTCCATCATCCTGCATATCATATGTTTCATCTTCATCGGGAAGCATTTCCTTTCCCGCCATCACTTCGTTATAAAGCAAGGTATTTTCTTCAAGAATAAGCGAATAAGATGAAATATGTTCAACGCCAAGTTTACATACTTTATCAATAGTATCAAGATATATAGTCTTTGTCTGCCTCGGAAGCCCGTGCATAATATCTGTATTGATATTATCAAAGCCTGCTTTTCTCGCATTATCAAGGCTTTCTACATACTGAGCATAAGTATGTATTCTGCCTATCCTTTTTAATATTTCATCGTCTGCACTTTGAAGTCCTAATGATAGTCTATTTATTCCGCTCAACTTATATTCTTGAAGTTTCGATAAATCTACAGTACCCGGATTGCATTCTATTGATATTTCAGCATTATTTGATATATTAAAAAATTTTGACAATTCATTCATAATGCTTTCAATACCTTTAAGCGGCATAACCGACGGTGTACCTCCTCCAATAAAAACAGTATCATATTCATTTTTGTCTATTTTATCAATATTTTCTTTTGAAAGCCTAATTTCCTTTAAAAGTGAATACAGATAATCCGCAACAAGCGGATTATCTGCATATGATACGAAATCACAGTATTTACATTTTCTTATACAAAAAGGTATATGTATATAAATTCCCGACATAACTTTTTCCTTAATTTATTCTGAGTACGCTCATAAATGCTTCGCTCGGAAGTTCAACAGTACCTATCTGGCGCATACGCTTTTTACCCTCTTTCTGCTTTTCGAGGAGTTTCTTCTTTCTCGTAATATCGCCGCCATAACATTTTGCAAGCACGTCTTTTCTTACAGCCTTAACTGTTTCTCTTGCGATTATTTTTCCGCCGATAGCTGCCTGAATAGGAATTTCAAACTGCTGCCTTGGAATAACTTCCCTGAGTTTTTCAGCGACTGCTCTGCCCTTTGAATATGCCTTATCCTTATGGACAATAGTTGAAAGCGCATCGCACATATCACCATTTAATAAGAAGTCAAGTTTTACAAGGTCAGATTTTAAGTATTCTTTCAATTCATAGTCAAACGATGCATAACCTCTGCTTCTTGATTTGAGTGAATCAAAGAAGTCATAAATTATCTCATTAAGTGGCAACTCGTAAATAAGTTTAGCTCTATTTTCATCAAGATAATTCATATCTTTGAAAATTCCTCGTTTATCCTGACACAGCTCCATAATTGTACCTATATAATCCGTAGGCGTAATTATGTTTGCCGTAACCATAGGTTCTTCCATATAATCTATTTCAGTAACTGGCGGAAGATTACTCGGATTATCAATCATAAGTTCTTCGCCGCTTGTAGTCATTACTCTATAAATAACGCTCGGTGCTGTAGTTACAAGGTCAAGGTCAAATTCCCTTTCAAGTCGCTCCTGAATTATTTCCATATGGAGCAGCCCTAAAAATCCGCATCTGAATCCGAATCCGAGCGCAATAGATGTTTCAGGTTCATAAGACAGCGACGCATCGTTGAGCACGAGTTTATCAAGCGCATCACGCAAATCATCATAATGTGCACCGTCTGCCGGATAAATACCGCAGAAAACCATAGGATTAGCCTGTTTATAACCCTCAAGCGGTTCTTTTGCAGGATTATTCGCATCTGTGATTGTGTCGCCAACTTTTGTTTCAGCAACGCTCTTAATTGAAGCAGCTATGTAACCTACTTCGCCTGCATGAAGTGCATCTGTCGGTTTTAAAGATGGAGTGAACACACCAACTTCGGTTACATCAAACTCGTTTCCTGTCGCCATAGAACGAATACGCATACCCTCTTTTACTGTGCCTTCCATTATTCTGACATAACTCAATGCACCTTTATAATTATCATAAATACTATCAAATATAAGCGCTTTAAGCGGAGCATCATCATCACCCTTTGGTGCAGGAATAAGCTCAACTATCTGTTCAAGAACCTGTTCGACATTGAGCCCTGTTTTCGCTGAAATCTGCGGTGCGTTCTCGGCAGGCAAACCAATTTCGTCTTCAATTTCCTTTATAACATGGTCAGGCCTTGCGCTTGGCAAATCAACCTTGTTTATAACAGGCATTATTTCAAGTCCGTTCTCAAGTGCAAGGTATACGTTTGCAAGTGTCTGCGCCTCTATGCCCTGAGTTGCATCTACTACAAGAACTGCGCCCTCGCAAGCAGCAAGCGCCCTTGATACTTCGTATGTAAAGTCTACATGACCCGGAGTATCTATGAGGTTGAACATATATGTATTACCGTCTTTATGTTTATAAAACATCCTAACTGCGGTTGCTTTTATCGTAATACCTCTTTCACGCTCTATATCCATTGTATCAAGCAGCTGATCTTCCATATCACGAAGCTGAACAGTATCAGTAAGCTCCATCATTCTATCTGCAAGCGTTGATTTACCGTGGTCTATATGCGCAATGATGCAAAAGTTTCTTATAAGGTCTTGGCTATGTGCCATATTGTTTCTCCTAACAATTAATTCTTTATTTTTCCGTTATATTTCTTTATTATAACATTTGCGATAAGAATTGCAAGCTCTTCTATTTCCTTTTCGTTATCGCCTTCGAGCATAATCCTAATGAGCGGTTCTGTTCCCGACTTTCGCAATAAAACTCTTCCTCTTTCTCCAAGCTGAGTTTCTGCCTTCTTAGCTTCATTTATTACATCTTCATCTTCAAGTACTGCATTTTTAACTTCATTGTCTACAATGACATTTACGAGAATCTGCGGATAAATTGTAATTTCGTTAGCAAGCGCAGACATACTCTTTCCGCTGGCTTTAAGTACATTAAGCATCTGAATTGCAGACAGCATTCCGTCACCCGTACTGTTCTTATCGAGGAATATTATGTGTCCTGACTGTTCGCCGCCGAGATTGTAACCATTCTTCATCATACATTCAAGAACGTATCTATCACCAACAGCAGTTTCGGCAACAGCAATTCCTTCTTGCTGCATTTTTCTCTTTAAGCCAATATTTGACATAACAGCAACAACGAGCGTATTATTTTTAAGCTCGCCTCTATTTTTCATTGAAATTGCACAAACGCCCATTATCCTATCGCCGTCCACTATATTTCCATGTTCGTCAACTGCAATTACTCTATCAGCGTCGCCATCAAAAGCAAAACCTGCATCGGCATCAAGATTTGTAACATAATTCTGCAATCTTTCGGGATGCGTTGAACCGCAAAGGTCATTAATGTTACAGCCATCTGGTTCATCGCCAATCGTTATAACTTCTGCGCCCAAATCTGAAAATACCTGTTTTGCAATGCCCGACGATGCTCCATTTGCACAATCAAGAACTATTTTTAAACCATCAAAGCGTGATGTAGCAGTTGATTTAAGAAATTCTATATATTCATTCTTTGCCCTTTTTGCCCTTGCAGCAACACCTACATCTTCGCCAATAGGATAATCTATCGACTCTTCGCCTCTAATTATAGCCTCAATTCTATCTTCGAGCTCATCTGAAAGCTTATGGCCGTTATTATCGAACCACTTTATTCCATTATATTCCATAGAGTTATGTGAAGCGCTTATCATAACCGCAGCATCAGCTTCATAAAGCCTTACAAGATATGCCATTGCAGGTGTCGGCAAAACATCTACATTTACTACATCTCCGCCAACCGAACAAATACCAGCTATAAGTGCAGAACTCAACATATCTCCCGACTTTCTTGTATCACAGCCCACGAGTATTTTGGGGTTTCTTACTTCACTTGTAAGAACATATGCACCGGCAGCGCCGACCTTCAAAGCAAGCTCACAAGTCAAATCCTTATTAGCTATTCCCCTTATACCATCAGTACCGAACATTCTTCCCATAAAAAATCATCTCCATTTTTCATTTCTATTTTAATACTATATGTTTTCGAGCGCATCAAATGCAGCAACAGCACCATCTGCAACAGCAGTTATTACCTGTCTAAGTGGAGTGTTTCTTATATCTCCTACTGCATAAACACCACTAACACTTGTTTTCATTTTTGAATCTGTTATAATATAGCCATTCTTGTCAAGTTCTACCTTATTAACGAACAGTTCATTATTAGGCTGAGTTCCTATTGCCATAAACACACCGTCAACGCTTATTTTTTCGCCATTTACAACTATTCCCGCAACAGAGTTTTCGCCATAAATATCTTCAAGCTTTGCATTCATAAGACATTCAATATTATCACAATCCCTTATTTTGTCCTGCAAGCTCTTTGCGCCCCTAAACTCATCACGCCTATGTATTAAATAAATTTTATTTGCAATTCTTGAAAGATACAATGCGTCCGATAACGCAGTATCTCCTCCGCCAATTATTGCAACAGTCTTATCCTTATAAAATGCACCATCGCAAGTTGCACAATATGATACTCCATTGCCTGCAAATCTTTCTTCAGCTTCAAGTCCTGATTTGCGTGGTTTTGCACCAGTTGCTATAATTATATTCTTTGCTTGAACATCTATCCTTGATGTGTGAATGACTTTCACATCACCGTCAAGTTCAACAGATTTAACTTTTCTTCTTATAAACTCAACACCATGTTGTTTTGCGTGTTCTGAAAACTTCTCGGCAAGCTCCATTCCGCTTTCGCCATTCATACCAAGATAATTATCTATATGATCTATCTGATTTACTTGACCGCCATATGCAACTTCTTCAAGAATACAACATTTAGCACCGCCTCGTGCAGCATACACGCCTGCTGAAAGTCCGGCAGGGCCTCCTCCAATTATTGCTATATCGTACATAATTTGCCCCCTAAATATTATTTTTTAACTGCATTTACTATTGCCTGCGATGTTGCCTTCACCGCTGCAATTATCAAATTCAACATATTTGCACCATCTATTTCTCCAGTTGACATAGCAAACATTGTATCGCCATCAAAGCAAGTATGGACAGGTCTTATTGCCATTGCAAACCCATCATGTGCAGCAGATGCAAGCTTATTTGCTTCTTCTCTCGTTATCTTCGCATTTGTCACAACAACTCCAATAGTAGTATTTTCACCTGCTCCAGCTCGTTTATTTCCTGAGAAGTTCATTGCATTGAGAAATTTCCCGTCCTTGTTTGCGCCTGCAATAATTTCACCATTTTCAGGATTATATACATCGCCAAGAGCATTTACTACTACCATTGCACCTACTTTTATTCCGTTTTCAAGTTCGATAACAGCTTCGCCTATTCCGCCTTCGTCAATATATTCACTACCGAACATTTTTCCAACAGTAGCACCCGTTCCTGCGCCTATTTTATTAGATTCAAGCGGTTCGCTTTTTGCATTTATGCAAGCTTCATAACCGCTCTTTTTATCTGGTCTTACAAACGGATTTCCTACTGATAAGTCAAATATTACAGCACCCGGAACAATAGGTACATGAGTAACCCCAACGTCTGTTCCTATTTTCTTTTCTTCGAGATACTGCATAACTCCCGATGCCGCATCAAGTCCGAATGCGCTTCCACCTGTAAGCAAAATTGCTTGAATCCTATCGACTAAATTATAACCTCTAAGCAAATCAGTTTCTCTTGTTCCCGGCGCACAGCCACGAACATCTACGCCACCTACTGCACCATTTTCACAAAGAATAACAGTGCATCCAGTCTTTGCATCTTTATCGGTATAATGTCCTACTTTTATTCCATTTATATCGGTTATTGACATATAATCATTCCTTTCTTCTCAACGAAACATCACCGCTGTTTATATGATGAATGTTTCCCGAATAATCTTTTAATACTATTCTCCCATATTCATCGAAATCAATAACTTCTCCCGATATTCTTTCTTTTCCATCTAATTCAAGTATCCTAACTTGTTTATTGAGAGTATCTGAAAGATTTTTATATTCACAAAGCAATTTATCAAAATCATTAACGCAATATTTATATGCTTCATCAAGTTTTTCAAACGCTTTTTTTGCAACATCATTTTTATCATAGTTTTTACCTGTTTCAAGGAAAAGTGACGTTGCTGTTTTTTTCAATTCCTCATCAAAATCATTATTTAGAACATTAAGCCCTATCCCGACAATAATATCATTCTTATGCTCGGAATCGCTTACCATTTCGAGCAATATTCCACACATTTTTTTGCCGTCCTTTACTATATCGTTTGGCCACTTTATAGCTGCATTTGCACCATATTCATTAACAGCTTTACACATTCCTATTGCTGTTGCAATAACATATCTCATCGCAAACTCTGTATTTATATCATTTTTAAGCACAATAGTCATATAAAGTCCGCCATCATCTGACGAGTTCCACACTCTTCCACGCCGTCCTCTGCCATGTGTTTGTCTTCCCGACATCACAACGCTTCCATGCGAAAGCTCGTCGATATGTTGTTTCGCATAAAGGTTTGTAGAATCTATCACGTCAAAAATTTTTAAATCGTTTCCTATAATTTTTTCATTCGACATCCGAACCATCTAAATCACCGCAATCATATTCCATATTGAGTTCATCTATACTCTGCCTTATCACGCTATAAGAATAGCCTCTCGACATAAGCCTTTTTATAA
>CADBRR010000044.1 GCA_902797145.1 uncultured Eubacteriales bacterium
CATAGCATTTATTACTGTAATTCATTTATTGCAGAAGACATAATAAAATTCTCTGCACACTTTCTCACCAAGCCATAAATATTTTAACTCCCTCAATTTATCAATAGATTTTCCACCCTTAATAGAATTGCATCGTCTACTACAATATTGTCGCAAATATTGAATTAAAACTTAATACAACCTTACGGTCGTGCTAAATGTTCCTAACGGAACGCTAAATAACTTCGTTGCTAAATGTTCCTACGGAACGCTAAATAACTTCGTTGCTAAATGTTCCTAACGGAACGCTAAATATTCAATGGCTCTCTATGAGTAACATTTTGCACACTAAATACAACTTTAAACAATTATGAATTATGAATTGTGCATTAACTTCAAATTCCACACTTCAAACTCCACGCTCGCTCACACTTCACACTTAAAGCTCCAAATTAATAAAAAGGTGGGCTGCTGCAAAAAAGCAAGAAATGCAGCAACCCAAAGGGGATGGATATTATATTGAACTTTCAATTTAATCTCTAAATTTTCTATTGCCCATAAAGAACAGCGCAAGCGTGCCTGGTCCTACGTGCGAGCCTGTAACCGGTTCATAGCATACTGTCATTATATCGAGCGGCGGATTATTCTTTTTTAGCAAAGAAATAAGATATTGAGCATCGTTTTCGCAATCGGCGTGAGCAATTCCTATCGTTTGTGAACCGCTGTCACGAACGTATTTATCATAATATTCAGCGAGTGCTTCGATGGCTTTTTTTCTGCCACGAAGCTTTGCAAAGCTGACTATTTTGCCGAAATTATTGCCTTTAAGTACGGGCTTTATATGAAGAACCATTCCGACTAATGCTGCTATATTTGAGAGTCTGCCTGTATTTTTCAAGTAAGTGAGATCACCGACTGTGAATACTTGGCACATTTCATATCTTGAATCCTTAAATTTATTGTATATCTCGTCGATATCTGCGCCAGCATCACGCATTTTTGCAGCCTCTATTGCAAACAGACCTTCTCCGAGCGAAGCGCCTAATGTATCTATCAACCTTATCTTCCTATCGGGGAAATGCGCCTTTAACGTATTTGCCGCAATTTCTGAGCAGTTATATGAACCGCTTATTCCTGACGACATAGAAATAAACAATATATCCTGACCTTTTTCAAGCCTTTCCCTGAAAAAATGCTCATACGTGTTAGGATTTATCTGTGATGTTGAAACCCTTGTTCCGTTCCTCATATTATCATAGAATGTTTTCATATCGAACGAATCAATATCCGTGCAAGTTCTTTCATCGCAATCTATGAAAAAAGTAAAAGGTATAACATCTATATTATATTTATCAAGTACTGCCTTGGGCAAATTTGAAGAAGTATCTGTAACTATTGAAAAGCTATATTCCACTTTAATTAGCCTCCTTAAAAATCCATCATTCAGTAACTAATTTTATGCCCCTATTAAAATATATGCAACCTACGCCTGCGCACAATGAATAGAAAATCCATAGAAAAAGAAAAAAAATCACTCTACTCACAGTAGAATGATTCGTTATCTTTCGTAGAATTGCCCAATTTCAGGGCTTTTTATGATATGTCTATATCGTGCCCTATGATGCGATACAAAGATGTGGTTGCATACAGGCGAACGCCATGCGGGCACGATGATATGCTTGGAAAGGCGATAATTAAACGAGAAATTAAAAATGCACTTTAATTGATTTTCAGAAATATGGAGCGCGATGTGGTTATGATTTAATTTCTGACAAGGTTTTTCATCCACACTTCGAAGTCATCAATAGGAGATGATTCCTCTGTATAACCCATGTGTGAGAGTTCGTTTACCATACATGAAAGCGATTGTTTTCCGAACACTCCATCACAAGAAAGGTTGTGACTTGATTGGAATTTGATTAGAGCGTTTTTTGTTTCAATATCGAAAATACCATTTATAAGAAGTGAAGAACCTGTTGTTATATTAAGTGCTTGTTGGAGCCATTTTATATCATCCGTTCCTGAGGGTGAAGAATTCATAGAAAGAACTCTATCAGGCGTTGATGAAATCGACCATGGGCTTTTATTGCCCGTTTTTAGCGGTGATATATTCAATAATGACGAAACAAGGTTTGACGAGAGCATTCCGAGCACGAATGCAAAAGCGAAAAATGATTTAATAATCTTCATATGATAAATCCTCCTTTCAGGTCATTGACAATATATTAACCGAGATTTAAGAAAATTCCGATACTTACGAAGTGAAAAACTAAAAAAGTTTTTTCAGTTTATTTAATAGCGGGGAAAATATGTTTCATTTTAAATGAAATCATTTCAAATCGGTTTACTATAATTTGATTTTATCCTGCTATACGATGAACTTCAATTACAACATTTGACATTTACATACAACATTTGGAAGCAAAAAACAAAATCATACATTATTGACACTCGTGTTGCAAGATGATATTATAAATTAAAATGATATGTTGTTTTTTACTATGAAATAATTTTAGCATTTGAGTAAATTTTTTCCAAGGAATACTGTTGGGTATTTTGAGGGGAAATTTATGGGGAGCAAATTTTATAGACTTTATCGAAAAAATTGGAGAAGATTATGCCTAAAATCAAGTTCAGGAGTCTACCATACAATCGTTTTGTTAAGGTACTGTTAGAAAACATTAAGAGTCACTATACAGGTGTTCATATTAGATATCAATATCAGGCGGCAGAATTTCTTTATGGGTGGTATGAACCATTTGTGAATGTGTGCAGGTTATGCGAGGAGGAGATTTTGTTTGGTTTAAGCAAAAAAGAATATCTTAATTCTTTGATAACTGACGGTATGAGAATAGTTGATGATAAGAATGTTTTGCATTTGCTTGAACTTCAAGATATGCCGAACAACTCGATAAATCGTTCAAAGTCAGATGAAAATTTGAAAAAGCTTATTGCAGGAAATATTCTCAATGAAGATATAATGGCGAAAACAATTTCGCATATGATAGAGTTATTTAAAAATAAAAAGTTTATTTCTGAATGTTATTCTGCCTGCGATGGCAGGACGGCACATTCTTCGTTAGAAGATATTTTCTTTAATGTTTCTGAAGAGTTTGAAAAGTTCGTTGCAAATAATGGAACCATATCGACATTTTCGGCATTGTTAATATATCTTCAGACATTACAGCTTCCCGAAAATGATTCGCTATATAATTCGGATTTCTCGGATAAGAAAAACAATATTTATATGAGTACAAAAAGCGAAATTGAGGATTTAAATCCGCTCGATTTAATCCATGATGCTATAAGGATACTCATTGTTAATTATGCCGGAACAACGCTTTTGACGGGTGCAAGCGTTTCCGAAATTTACACGAAACGAAACGGTGTAGGTGCATTTATTACCAACTTATGTACGGGTAATTCTAAAATTGATATTGTACTCACAAATCCCGATTCTTTTGCTGCAAACGATGCTGTAAAATACAAGATGAAACCGAGAACTTTTAGGGTTGATCCGGAAGAGCTTATCAAAATAAACACACAACAGCTCAAAAGAACAAAAAGCCTCATCGGTAAAAAGTCGGGAAATCTCAATCTTTATTATACAGATGTAGCTTTGCCATGCGCTTATTTTATGACGGAATATACGGATAACACACGTGACAACATTAAAGTTGACTTATATCTCCCGTCGTTTGCAGGATATGATAAAACGATAGATGATGACGGAAACGTTCTTCGCACACTTACTGATGATTCGGTTGCAGACGATGTTTTAAGGCAGAGTTTTGTTGTATTCAGAAAAGATAATCGGGCACTATATGAAACGTTCAAGAAAAACGCTGAGGACATTCTCAAAAACAGCAAGCGTGTTACGATTGAAAAATAATCAGTTTTTATCTTCTTCGCTGCCGATTTTTATCGACTGATGTTCCCATATATACTCGAATTGGTCG
>CADBRR010000045.1 GCA_902797145.1 uncultured Eubacteriales bacterium
CTTATTCAAAAAATCCGTGTACGGCTTGATGAAATCAACGACGGATCGTTCGTAGTGGAAGATCTCGAAACCGAAAGACTGAACAGTTTATGACGAAATTTGTTTGATATGTAATCAGACAATGGGGCTTGTTGCCAATTCTAAATTTCGAATTTGCAACAGCCCCTGTGTTTTGGCGGAGGAAGAGGGATTCGAACCCTCGAACCCTGTTACAGGTTACACGATTTCCAATCGTGCGCCCTCGACCAGACTAGGCGATTCCTCCAAACAAGCTATATTTTACTATAATTTCGGGAGTTTGTCAACATTATAGCAAGCTTTGAATATAATAATTTATGTTTTTTAAAAAATATTTTAAAATTAGTGTTGACAAGGTGGAAATCATAATATATAATATATTGCGTAAACCGTTGATGAAGAGTGAGTAGGCATTATAACTTATCACACAGAGAGTTGCAGGTGGTGCGATTGCAATTGATAAAATAGTGTTGAATGGACTTCTGAGGGCGAACGGAAAGGGTAACCGAGTATGTGAGACGGAGTGGCACTTCGTAAACAACAGCAGCATATGATAGTATGTGATTTAATAGTGTAATCAGCTTGCATAATTTGCATACTTGAGTATGGAAAAGAGGGCGAGAAATCGTCAAGCAGGGTGGCACCGCAGGAAGATAATACCTGTCCCGGCAGTAATGTCGGGGCAGTTTTTGTTTTATAGGAGGAAAGTATATGTTTACATCAGGATTTCGATGGCGTGGATTTTATTGTATCTAAAAAATTTTAAAAATAATATAATAATCAGAAAGGACATAATAAAATGAAAAAGTTTACAGCAATTTTTATAGCAATAATAATGATAATAGCATTTGCAGGTTGTGCAAATAACAACGAACCTACATCTACTCAGGCACCTATTCAGACACAATCACAGACGCAGTCGGGCGAAATGAAAACATACAAAGTTGGAATTTGCAACTATGTAGATGATGCATCGCTCAATCAGATAGTTGACAACATAAAAACGCAGCTTGAATCGCTTGGAAATGCGAACTCAATCAAGTTTGAAATAAAATATGAGAACTGCAATGCTGATGCTAACGTTCTCAATCAGATTATAGCGAACTTTATAGCAGACGAAGTTGATTTAATGGTTGGTGTTGCAACGCCTGTTGCGATGGCAATGCAGACAGCGACAGCAGAGAACAAAATTCCCGTAGTATTTGCGGCGGTATCTGACCCGGTAGGTTCAGGAATAGTAACTTCACTTTCAGCTCCCGGCGCAAACATAACAGGAACATCGGATTATCTTGATACGAATGCTATTATGAACCTTATTTTTGCGCAGAACAGCGAAGCTAAAAAGATTGGTCTTTTGTATGATTTAGGTCAGGATGCATCGACAACAGCTATTGCTCAGGCAAAAGAATATCTTACAAACAAGGGCATTGAATACATTGAACGCACAGGAACGACAGTTGACGAAATAACGCTTGCAGCGCAATCGCTCGTTGCAGACGGAGTTGATGCTGTATTCACGCCGAGCGACAACACTGTTATGAAAGCGGAGCTTGCAATTTATGAAATATTTGCAGATGCGAAGATACCGCATTATGCCGGAGCTGATTCATTTGCGCTCAACGGAGCATTCTTAGGTTACGGTGTTGATTATGCAAACCTTGGTGTTGAAACGGCGAATATGATTTATGATATTCTTGCAAATGAAAAGGATATTTCAACTGTTGAAGTTAAAACATTTGATAACGGTACAGCTACAATAAATACTGAAATTGCAGAGAAACTCGGACTTGATTTTGATACGCTTTCAGAAACGTTCAAGCCATACTGCACAAAGGTTGTAGCAATCAAAACGGCAGAAAGCTTTGATGACATTAACTAATATTTGAGGGGAGAAAAATGTCTGCTTCATCAATTTTTAACCTTATACAAACTGCGTTGGAGCTTGGACTTATAAGTTCAATTACAGTACTTGCTTTGTTCCTGAGCTATTCAATGCTTAATGTATGCGATTTATCGACTGACGGCTGCTTCACGCTTGGAGCGGCTGTCGGTGCAGTTGTTGCGTTATCGGGTCATCCGTATCTTGCGATTATTGCTGCGATGTTAGCAGGAATATTATCCGGGCTTATAACGTCATTTTTGCAGACGAAAATGGGAATAAACAGCCTGCTTTCGGGAATTATTGTAAATACTGCGTTATATTCTGTCAATATTGCGATAATGGGCAACTCATCACAGCTCAATCTCAACAAGGCAGAAACAGTATTTACAAAGATGAAAGATTTTATTGCAGGGACTGCGTTAGCTGAACAATACAAGCTGATAACTTTAATTATCGTTGTAGCAATCGTTATTGTATTTCTTGTAATTTTCCTTAAAACGAGGCTTGGCCTTGCGATAAGGGCAACGGGTGATAATCCCGATATGGTAAAATCTTCTTCAATAAACCCTGTATTTACAACGATAATCGGACTTTGTATTGCAAGTGCGTTTACAGCGCTTTCGGGTTGTTTGCTTGCGCAGTCGCAAAAGGCAGTAAACATTGATATAGGTTCAGGGATGGTTACTATTGCGCTTGCTTCTCTACTTATAGGCAATGTATTTTCATCAAAAGGCAAGATTGGCATAAGGGCAGTATGCGCAGTTGTAGGTTCTGTAATTTTCAGGCTTGTATATACTGTTGCTTTGAGGTTTAATATGCCAGCGTTTATGCTTAAATTCGTATCGGCAGTTATAGTTGTAATTGCAATTTCTGCGCCATATATTAAAAGTCAAATTCCGATGATAAAACGCAAGCTCTTGCACAGGAAGGGGGAATAAAAATGCTTAAAATAAATAATATTTCAAAGACGTTTAATCCCCACACTGTAAATGAACATCTTGCGCTTGACAAACTTTCGCTCGATGTAAAAGACGGAGATTTTATAACTATTATCGGAGCGAACGGGGCAGGGAAGTCGACTTTATTCAATGCAATTTCGGGAAGTTTCTTTACAGATGAAGGAACGATTTTGCTTGATGGAATTGATATAACGCTTATGAGCGAACACAAGAGGGCAAAAATGATTGGCAGGCTATTTCAAGACCCTATGCGTGGGAGTGCGCCTAACATGAGCGTTGAAGAAAACCTTGCGCTCGCTTCAGGAAAAGGCGGTTGGCTTAGCAGAATTTCAAACAGTGACAGAAATATATTAAAAGATAAAATTGCACTTCTTGATATGGGGCTTGAAAACAGATTAAATCAGCCTGTTGGTTTGTTATCGGGAGGGCAGAGGCAGGCGCTAACGCTTATGATGGCGACGATAAATCCGCCCAAGCTGCTATTGCTCGATGAACATACTGCGGCGCTCGATCCGTCAGCGGCAGAAAAAGTGCTTGCAATTACAAAGAGCATTGTTGAAGAAAAACGCATAACTTGCCTTATGATAACGCATAATATGCAGTCTGCGCTCGAACTTGGCAACCGCACGATAATGATGAATAGGGGCAAAATTATTTACGATGTCGAAGGCGAAGAGAGAAAACGCTTGACCGTTCGTGACTTGCTTGAAAAATTCCACGAGGCGGCAGGCAAAGAACTCGACAATGATAGAATGCTTTTATCATAATGTTAAATCTATGGCAACATTATCTTGTCATAGATTTTATTTTATAGTATAATTAATTTGTTAAATTGATTAAACTTACAAAAGGAGATAGAAAAAATGAAGAATGTGCTTATAATTTCATCGAGTTTGAGAAACAAGAGCAATACGGAATATGTTGCAAGGGAGATCGAAAAAGGTGTTCGTGATGCCGGTAACAATGTAGAATTTATATCATTAAAGGACAAGGATATAAAGTTCTGTAAGGGTTGCCTTGCCTGTCAGAAAACGCAAAAGTGTGTAATAAAAGATGATGCAAATGAAATAGTAGAAAAGGTTAAAAATGCAGATACACTCATATTTGCTACGCCGATTTATTATTATGAAATGTCGGGGCAGCTTAAAACCTTGCTTGACAGATGCAACCCTCTTTTTGTTCAGGATTATAAATTTAGAGATGTTTATCTTGTAACTGCATCAGATGACGACACGGATTTTGCATATGAAAATGCGGTAAATGGTCTTAAAGGCTGGATTGCTTGTTTTGAAAAGAGCAGGTTTGGAGGAGTTTTTAGCGCAGGCGGTATGAATGACCCAGAAGAAGTAAAACAAAACGACAAGATGTTGAACGATGCTTATAGCTTTGGAAACAAAATAAAATAATGGATACAAGAGGGTTTGATTTATTCACTATTGGCGAAATTGCCATACTTGATAAAAAAATCAACAACAGCTCATATGATTTTGATTTCAGGAATTACTTTGAATGCAGAACCGTGTATGATGCTGTAAATTGTCCTGTTCTGCTCCATATTGGCGCAATATCCGATTATGCAGAGGTTGAAAAAACAGTAAGTGATATGGGTATGTATTTGCTTGTAACGGAAAGCGAACATTTAAAAAGTTCCATGATTGAAAAGTGGTATCCGATTCTTAAAGAAAAAACTCCGTATACTGTTATCTATGATGAACTTCCTGAAATTGATGAAATATTAACGAAATTCAGATTCCCTATTTTTATAAAAGGCAACAGGCAGACGAACAGGCACAAGAAGTCGCAATGTATTATAAATAATGTTGACGAATACGAGAAGCTCAAGCAACAATGGAAACACGATGAAATTCTTTCGTGGCAAAGTGTTGCGGTTCGTGAATTTGTGAAATTGAAGCTTATTGACGATAAATCATATCCTGATATGGTGCCGATAAGCTATGAATTTAGGTTTTTCTGTTTTGAGGGCAAGTGTGTAGCATACGGAAATTATTGGAGCATAGGCAATAAATATTCGCTTGATGAATCAGATAAAGACACCGCCAAAAATCTTGCGCAGTGGGCAGCTCAAAAGCTTTCTTTAGAATTTGTTGCGGTAGATTTAGCAAAGACCGAATCGGGCGAATGGATTATAATTGAAGTAAACGATGCGCAAGAGAGTGGATTTGCAGGCGTAAATCCCTATAATCTGTGGAGCAAGGTCATAGAAAAATGCCAAAACAGGGAATGGATTTCTGCATCGGAGCTTTCAAATTTCAGTATTCTTTCAGGCGATCCTATACCCGATAAATTTTTAGAGCAGATGAAGGCTATGCTTTATAATGTTTCAGATGTTCGGGAGCTTATAAAAATATATATAGTGTTAGATGAAAAAGTTGTGTTTAAAGAAGATGAAATATATGATTTTGATGAAGGCACGCAGGAACAGATTGAAGCTGAAGCGAATTTTAAAAAATGGTTTAAGCTTATGAAAAATGCGGAAAATAGGCTTATCGAATATGCAAAAGCTGAAAAAATGTATATAGATGATGATATAGGCTTGGTCAAAAAACTTGAACCATTTATGAAAAAATACGGATACAGGAACGTTGGCGGTTGGTGGATAAAGTAATATAAAATAACCCCGATTTGGTTATATCAAATCAGGGTTTAATTTATTATGATTTTTTTATGAGTTTATGTTTCGTCCCGTCTTTTTCCATAATATATGTGTTTTCAAGCTCTACCTCAAAGCTTTTGCGCATATCCGCAAGATAACGCTTTCTAAGCTCCGCCTGCTCCTGTTTTTCTACATCTGTAAGACCGACTTCCCTTGATTTTTTTGCAAGCTCATTTATTCTCGGTAAATATTCAAGCTCCATAATTAACCCCTTTCGCTATTTTATTTTATTTTATCTACAAAACAGTTCGATATATTTTTCGATAGATTCGTCAATAGTCTTTATCGCATCGTTTCTGCCCTTAACCTCGTCAATTACAGTATCCTTATGTTCAAGTGTTTTATAAACTGAGAAAAAGTGTGTCATTTCATCGAAATGG
The DNA here is from genome assembly GCA_902797145.1 of uncultured Eubacteriales bacterium. GTDB lineage: Bacteria > Bacillota > Clostridia > Christensenellales > CAG-138 > RUG14239. The sequence goes on from CADBRR010000045.1 coordinate 5,914, forward strand.
TGCTTTGGCAAATCCGTAATATCCTTATACATATTATAGTTCGGATCTTTAAACGGGATAGCGATAATTTTATCATCTACCTGACCGTTATCGAGCATAGAAATCATACCTATCGGGTAACAATGCACGAGCGACATAGGAAGGACACATTCAGAACACAGCACAAGAACATCGAGCGGGTCTTTATCCTGTGCGAAAGTGCGTGGAATAAACCCATAATTTGCAGGATAATGCGTTGAAGTATAAAGAACTCTATCGAGCTTCAACAGCCCTGTTTCTTTATCTAATTCATACTTTGTCTTACTTCCCTTTTCAATTTCGATTACTGCATAGAAATCATCGCTTTTTATGCGCTTTGGTGATATATCATGCCATATATTCATCGTTTTCGCCATTTTCCTTTCTTGTGATTTAATCCCCCCATTAAAATCTGGAGGGATTTTATTGCTGGTTATATTTATATTAGAAAATTCTATATGCGCAATAGAATACTCCACGCCAATATGCTGTCTTGAAGCTTCTCTGAACGACCTTACCGTTTCTTGATGACGCATCAATCATTTCATTTGAACTTATTGCGATACCAACGTGACCTTTTGATTCTGACATCTTATATACGATAATATCGCCTCTCCTTACGCTGTCGATAGAATTTATTCTCTGGAATCTTGTTGTTGTGCGCCATGAATAGCTTGTCATATAGCTAATTCTTACGCCTGCCTGGTTAAGGCACCAATATACAAATCCTGAGCAGTCGAACCTATCCGGACCCTTTGCGCCAAGAACGTACTTACAACCGAGCTTTGATTTTGCCTTTGAAATAAGCCTATCAACGCCGCTTGTGTTTGTAGAACCTGAGCCTGAGCCTGAACCCGAACCTGAGCCACCACCCGAACCTGAGCCACCGCCTGAGTTTGAAGCTGCTTTAACAGCATTTCTTGAATTTAACGCTTCAAGTGTGCGAGGACCTACTTTTCCGTCCTGTGTAAGCTTATTGCGTTTCTGGAACGCCTTAACAGCATCTTCCGTTGCAGAACCGAAGTAGCCTGTTGCGTTCTTCATATATTTGAGTTCGACAAGCCTTTTCTGTATTCTTGTTACATCATTACCGCTCATGCCCAATATAACTGCATTAGGTTCAGCATCGCTTGACATAAGCAAATTCTTTGTTTCAGGACCTATCCAACCATCGGCAATAAGCCCGTTTACTTCCTGGAAACGCTTCGTTGCCGATACTGTATCCTGCCCGAACGTTCCATCTGGTGTTGTTGTCAAATAGCCGAGAGCTTTAAGCCTTTTTTGATATTTTAGTACATCATCGCTTTTTGTACCGAATGAAATTGCGTTAGCTTTAGCGTTTTCGCTATAAAGCAATTCCCTTGTCTGTTCGCCAATCTTACCGTCAACAGTAAGGTTATTCTTTTCCTGGAAAAGCTTTACTGCCTCAGTTGTATCAGAACCGAAATAACCCGTTACGCTCTTCATATAGTCAAGATCGTAAAGTCTTGTCTGCAAACTCTTTACATCATCGCCCTCAACGCCCTCTGATACCATATATTTAGGCGCATCGTTTGACATAAGAAGCTGATATTCTTCGTCATCAACTACACCGTCAATTTCAAAGCCGTTTTGCCTTTCAAACAATTCATAACAGCTCTTTGTCGTAGGACCATAATATTCTGTAGGTTCATCATAGTCCATATAACCCAAATCCATAAGCCTTGCCTGAATAGTGTATACGACAGGCCCTTCGTCCTGATACTCTACATGAACTGGTTGCGTTTCAGAAATTGCCTGCGTTTCAGTAGGCTCTGGTGTTGTAATATGATTATCTGCATCAATATCAACAGTCTTTGTATTTTTTGATAATGACGAGATAAGTATCGGCAATGCAATTATTACAAGCAATACAACTATTGCAATAACTGTATGCCTTACATTCAGGCTTTTGATTTCATTAAATTCACGCTTTGCAAAGTCAACTACTATATTGACAAGGCGCATGAATTTTTCCGGAATACTTTTAAAGAAATTTAATATCTTACCAATTATATTCCCAGCCTTAGAGGCGGCAGACTCTCCGCTCTCATCAGTTCGCTTGCGACGGGTAAACACAAGCTCCATAAGATTTCGTTTTTTTTGTTTCATCTGAAATTACCTGCACAAAAAATGTTGTGCGTTACCTTTCTTTTTATCAGGTAAAAGAATTTGGTATATCTTCTACCCATTATAAGAGGTTGCCAGGCTCTTTTTTGATGTTTTATAATGATTTTTTGATGAGTTTTAACAATACATAAACAACCCCATCATTAAAAACCATACCACATTATAACACACCTTCACTATAAATTGCAACCCATACGCAAAATGCCACAAAATATTTAAAAAGTAATAGTAATTGTTTTGCAAATATGATACAATATATATTAAGTAATCAAGGAGGAAATGGATATGTTCAAAAAAAGTGACGGCACAGTTGCTTTCGGAAAAATAATAGTAACGGTGCTTGTTCTTATAATCCTTATAAGCATTATAACAGGCTGTTTCGTAGTAGTCCCGGCAGGTCATACGGGCGTTGTTGTTACGCTCGGAAGCGTTAGCGATACTGTATTTCAGGAAGGGCTTCATTTCAAACTTCCCTTTGCGCAGCAGGTTATTATGATTGACAACAGGATTGTAAAGCTTGAAGTTGCAACTGAATCGTTCTCAAAGGATTTGCAGACGATAACTGTTACGCTTGCTGTAAATTACAGAATTGCGCAGGATAAGAGTTACCATATTTACAAGAACATCGGTTCGGATTACGAAGGCGTTATTGTAGCGCCTGTAGCTAACGAAGTTTTAAAGGCTATAACAGCTAAATATACTGCAAACGAACTCGTTTCGAGCAGGGCTGAGGTTAGCTCACAGCTTATCGATGAAATAAATAAAAAACTCAATGAAAACGGAATATTCGTATCCGATATAAACATCATCAACTGGGATTTTTCTCAAGAATACATAACTGCCATTGAACAGAAGCAGGTTGCGGAGCAGAACCTTATTAAAACAAAGACAGAGCAGGAACAGCAGATAGTAATTGCAGAAGCTGAAGCTAAACAGAAGGTTATTGCAGCCGAAGCGGAGGCTAAGAGGCTTAAACTCCTTGCAGATGCTGAGGCAGAGGCAAATGAAACTATTTCTAAGTCTATTGATGAAAATATTATTAAGTACAAGACTATTGATAAGTGGGACGGAAAGCTTCCATATGTTACAAATTCAGATAAGGGTTCGCTTATCGGAATTGATTTGCCGACAGAGTAGTTTAATGTAATTTTACACAATGGAAAAGGAAAAGAAACAAAAATACAATATGTGGCAAAATTCATTTTATATGATAAAGCTTGCTTTCAAAAGGTGCAGAAGCGTACTGCTTCTGTGCCTTTGTGCGGTTATATTATATATTATGAAAAGCCTGACCGAGCTTTATATTGCGCCGGTTATTTTATCAAAGGTTGAAGCCCATTCATCTATTGAAGAACTCATTTTGACTATAATTTTATTTGCGTTTATGCTCATAGCAATCAGCGCACTTCGTGGCTACATTTCGCCCAACACAATGTTTGGCAGGGTAGAATTGAGGGAGCATATTATTTCGCTTATCAATATGAAGATTTCAACTACTTCTTACCCTAATACTGAAAACATTGACGTATTAAAAAAGCTCGACAAAGCGAACAAGGCTGTTTCGGGAAATTCAGAGGCGACCGAGGCGATATGGAACACGCTAACAGGGCTTTTGCAGAACGCTATTGGCTTTATTATTTATCTTTTGCTTTTATCCTCGCTTGATGTTATGCTTGCTGTTATTGCAATTATAACGTCTGTTGCAGGTTATTTCCTGAGCAAACGCATTAACGAATGGGGTTATAACCATAGAGATGAAGAAGCAGGCTATACAAAGCCCATAACATATATAAACCGCAAGTCGGAGGACAGCTTGCTTGCAAAGGACATAAGGGTGTTCGGTATGAGGGCGTGGCTTGATGAAGTATACAACAATTCAATGGAAGCGTTCAAATCTTTTGCTGGCAGGCGAGAATCCGTTTATATATGGGCAAATATTATAAATGCCCTGCTTGCGTTTATAAGGAATGCTGCGGCGTATTATTATCTTTTTACGCTAACGCTTTCAAACGGAATGAGCGCATCGCAATTCTTGCTTTATTTTACAGCGATTGGCGGATTTACTACATGGATTACGGGTATACTTACAAACTTTTCAATGCTGCATCAGCAAAGCCTTGATATTTCACTTGTTCGTGAATTTCTTGAAATAGACGAGCCGTTCTTGTTTGAGGGGGGAAAACCGATTCAAAAGCAGGACGAATACGTTATTGAGCTTAAAAATGTGAAATTCAAATATCCCGAAGCCGACAAATTTACGATAAATGGCTTGAATCTGAAAATAAAAACGGGCGAGAAGCTTGCAGTTGTTGGTTTAAACGGTGCAGGCAAAACGACGCTTGTAAAGCTTATTTGCGGTTTCTATGACCCGACTGAGGGCGAAGTTCTTTTAAACGGAGTCGATATAAGGGAATTTGATAGGCGAGAATATTATAAGCTGTTCTCCGCAGTTTTTCAGCAATTTTCGGTGCTTGAAGCGACCGTTGCGCAAAACGTTGCATCAAAAAGCGATGATATAGATTATGACAGGGTTCGTGAATGCGTAAAAAAGGCAGGGCTTGAAGATGCTATTGAATCGCTGCCCAACAAGTATTTACAGTATGTCGGCAGACGAGTTTTTGAGGACGGAACGGAGTTTTCGGGCGGGCAAATGCAAAGGCTTATGCTTGCAAGGGCATTATATAAAAATGCCGATATTATCGTGCTTGATGAGCCAACGGCAGCGCTTGACCCGATTGCGGAGAATGAAATTTATTTGAGCTATGATGAGATGACGCACGGCAAAATTTCCGTTTATATTTCGCATAGGCTTGCGTCAACGAGGTTCTGCGACAGGATAATTCTTCTCGATAACGGAGTTATAAAAGAGGAAGGCACGCACGATGAGCTTATGGAGCGTGGCGGAGAATATGCTAATTTATTCGAGGTTCAGAGCAAGTATTATAAGGAGGGCGCAAACGATGAGCAATAAAATTAAATTCAAAGATGCCCTCAAAGCAAATGCTCGTGCGTTTTCGATATTGTTCAAAAGAATACCGGAGCTTTTCGTATTTTCTGCGCTTTATGCTATAATTGACGGAGTCATTCCGTATGTTGGGATTTTCTTTACTGCAAGGATTATTAACGAGCTTGCAAGCCAAAGGCGAAGTGAGGAGCTTATTTATCTTGCCTGCCTTGCGCTTTCAATCGAGCTTGCGCTTGCGGTTTTAAAGGCGATTTTTACAAAGTTCAAATCACAAGCAAGGGCAAGGCTGTTATTTGTAGAGCAGGGAGTTTATAAAGATAAAATGCTTGATATGACGTTTGAAAATGCAGACAGCGCACATACTCACGATTTGCGTTCGCAAATAAAGCAAAATTCTTTATGGTCGGGCTGGGGACTTTTAAAAACCGTTGGTTATTTTGAAGAAACGATAATAGCGATAGTGTCGGTTTTGAGCGGCGCTGCGCTTACATATGAGCTTTTCGTGCTTAAAGTTCCCGAAAGTGCAGGTGCGCTGACGATTTTAAACAGCCCTATATTCATACTTGTTATTATTGGCATAATTTTTGCAATAACGCTTATTGCACCGATGTTTGCAAACAAGGCTGAGGCATACTGGGCAAAAACTGCTGATGAGAGCAAGCTTTCAAACAGAATTTTTGCATTCTTCGGATTTATGGCGCAGGAGAGGGAACGTTCGCTCGATGTCAGAATGTACAATCAGCAGGAAATTTGCGATAAGTATTTTAAGGAAAATAACTCGTTCGGTTTAAATTCGCCGCTTGCAAAATACGCAAAGGGCGGAATGGGAATATATACTGCATTATTCAATGTGACATTCCAGCTTTTAACAGGTGTTGCGTATGTTTTCGTGTGCTTGAAAGCGTGGGGCGGTGCGTTTGAAGTAGGTTCAATAACTCAATATATAGGTTCGCTTATAATGCTTTCAAAGGGCGTTTCTGCGATATTTGAAAATATTGGCGATATGAGAACAAACAGCATTTTCCTAAAAACTACTTTCGAGTTTTTAGATCTTGAAAACAGCGACAGCAGCGCAGATGTTGTTCCCCAAAGTAAAAAACATATAATCGAATTTAAAAATGTTTCGTTTAAATATCCGTCAAGTGAAAACTATGCGCTTAAAAATGTTTCAGTAACGCTTGATGATAGGAAAATTGCGCTCGTCGGCAGGAACGGTTCGGGCAAAACAACGTTCATTAAACTCTTAACAAGGCTTTATAAGCCGACCGAGGGCGAAATTCTGCTTGACGGCAGGAACATATTTGATTACAATAACGACGAATATATGAAACTGTTCTCGGTCGTTTTTCAGGATTTTAAGCTTGTCGCACTTCCGCTCGGTCAAAATGTTGCATCAAGTATTGATTATGATAAGCAGCGTGTTATATCCTCGCTTGAAAAAGCAGGATTTTCAGATAGGCTTGAAAAAATGGACTCTAATCTTGAAACGTATCTATACAAGGACTTATCATCAGAAGGCGTAGATGTGTCAGGCGGTGAAGCACAGAAAATCGCTATTGCAAGGGCTTTATATAAAGATGCTCCGTATGTAATTCTCGATGAACCGACTGCGGCGCTCGACCCTATTGCAGAGGCTGAAATTTATTCAAAGTTCAACGATATGGTCGGTGAAAAAGGCGCAATTTATATAAGCCACAGGCTTTCAAGCTGTCGCTTCTGCGATGAGATTATCGTGTTTGCAGGCGGTGAAATTCTTGAATCGGGCACGCATGATAAGCTTTTAAAGCATGGCGGTGAATACGCTAAAATGTGGGCTGCCCAAGCTGAATATTATTTGAAGTGAATAAAAAATTAAGGAGAACCTGATGTGGGGGTTCTCCTTTTAAATATCACTTTTTAACCTATAACTTTATAACCGGCTTGCTCGACAGCGTTTTTAATCGCTTTATCATCTACCGAGTTTGAAATAGAGATTATTGCAGTACCCGATGTATGGCTAACCTGTGCATTCTCTACTCCGTCAAGCGCTTCGAGCGCATTTTTAACCCTGTTTTCGCAATGCTCGCACATCATACCCTTGATTTTAATCGTTCGCTTTTCTAATGATTTATCCGAATTAAACTGCGGAAGAGAAGCGATATTTTTAATTTTTTTATCCTTTTTTGACGAATGAAGCTTAAACAGGTTCAACCTCAATGCGTTTGTAACAACACAGAAGCTTGAAAGGCTCATTGCCGCTGCGCCGAACATCGGGTCAAGCGTAAGCCCTAACGGTATAAACGCACCTGCTGCAAGCGGAATACCGATTGAGTTATAGAAGAACGCCCAGAACAAATTTTGATGAATATTTCTAAGCGTTTGTCTGCTAAGCCTTATAGCTGAAGGAACATCTGACAGTCTGCTCTTCATAAGAACTATATCTGCTGCATCTATCGCAACATCTGCGCCTGCGCCTATTGCAATACCTATATCTGCCCTTGTAAGTGCGGGGGCATCGTTTATTCCGTCACCGACCATTAAAACCTTGCCGTGCTTTTTGAGCTCCTTTATAACGCTTTCTTTACCGTCAGGAAGCACGCCTGCAATTACCATATCAACGCCTGCCTGTTTCCCGATAGCGTTCGCTGTTATTTCATTATCGCCTGTCAGCATAACGACCTTTATTCCCATGCCCTGCAATTCCTTAATCGCCTGCGGACTATCCTCTTTTATAACGTCGGCTACGGCAATTATGCCAAGAAGATTATCGTTTTTTAAGAAGAACAGGGGAGTTTTTCCGTCCTTTGAAAGCGAGTCAGCTTTATTTGACATATCATCGCCTATATTGACTAAAGATGATATAAACTTCATACTGCCGCCAACGATTTTATTGTTATCATAAACTGCTGAAAGACCGTTTCCCGAAAGCGCCTGAAAATCCGAAACCTCAACAAAATCGGAACCGATTTTTTCTGCGTAATCGACCACCGCCTTTGCAAGGGGATGCTCGCTTTTCTTTTCAAGAGAGTATGCGTAAGCTATAAGCTCTTTTTCAGAAATTCCGTCTGAAACTATTATATCCGTAACGGTCGGTTCACCTTTTGTTATAGTGCCGGTCTTGTCGAGCGCAACTATCTGCGTCCTGCCCGTTTCTTCGAGCGAAACTGCTGTTTTAAACAATATTCCGTTCTTTGCGCCAACGCCGTTTGAAACCATAATTGCAACCGGTGTTGCAAGTCCGAGCGCACAGGGACAACTGATTACAAGCACCGAAATTCCCCTTGCAAGCGCATAGCCAAATTCCTTGCCGATAATAAGCCATATAATCGTTGTAACTATCGCTATTGAAATTACAACCGGCACGAAAATGCCCGAAACCTTATCTGCAATTTTTGCGATAGGCGCTTTCGTTGCAGCCGCATCGCTTACCATTTTGATTATCTGGGATAATGTCGTGTCCTCGCCAACCCTTGTAGCTTCGCATTTTATGAAGCCCGATTGATTTATCGTTGCGGCGGATACCATATCGCCTATAACTTTATCGACCGGAACGCTTTCACCTGTCAGCGCCGATTCGTTTACAGCGCTCTGTCCGTCAATAACTATTCCGTCAACAGGAATGTTTTCGCCGGGTCTTACAACGAAAATATCGCCTTTTTTAACTTTATCTATTGAAACTAACTGTTCTTTTGAGTCAACTATTATGTTTGCAGTTTTAGGCGCAAGCTTCATAAGGCTTTTGAGCGCATCGGTAGTCTTACCCTTTGAACGAGCTTCGAGCGTCTTGCCGACTGTTATAAGCGTAAGAATCATCGCTGCCGACTCAAAATAAAAGCTATCCATAAGCGACATGACTAAATCGTTATTGCCCTCAACAACTGCGCTTGTCATAGCAAACAGCACATAAACGCTCCATACAAACGATGCCATTGAGCCGAGCGCAACGAGCGTATCCATATTGGGCGCTCTATGATAAAGGCTCTTGAATCCGCTTATGAAAAATCGCTGGTTTATAACCATAATTATTGCGGATAAAATGAGCTGAACAAGCCCCATTGCCACATGGTTTCCTACCATAAACGAGGGCAGGGGAAGATTTAGCATCATATGCCCCATTGAAAAATACATGAGTATCAGCAGGAAAACTACCGATACTATAAGCCTTTTTACGAGCTTGGGTGTTTCCTTATCTTCAAGGGCTGAATCGCTTTCACTCTTCGCTTTTTCGTTGCCCTTAACAGATGCGCCATAACCTGCTTCTTCGACTGCCTTTATAATAGCGTCATCCGATGCAGTTCCTTCAACGCCCATTGAATTGGTGAGCAAGCTTACTGCGCAGCTCGTTACGCCTTCAACTCCGTTTACTGCCTTTTCAACCCTTGCAGAACAAGCGGCGCAGCTCATTCCCGTTACATTATATTGTTTCATAAATTCCTCCAAATGTTGTACATTATTAAAAGTACATTCATTTCCGATTGAATTATAACATATAAATCCTATAAAAACAATAGGAATTTAAACGGGATTATTTATCGTTTTGTTATAGTTGCTTTTTCGTATTCTTTAATATTGATTGGAAGTCCGTTTTCATTTAATCGCCTTTCGACAGCGAGCTTTAAAAAATATCTTATAACAGCTATTACAGGAACGCAAACGAGTATTCCCATAAGCCCGAAAAGACCGCCGCCGATAAGTATTGACGCCAATATTCCAAATGCTGATACGCCTGTTGATTGACCGAGAATTTTAGGCGCAAGGATATTTCCGTCAAGCTGCATAAGGATTATAATAAATATTAAAAAATAAATAGTTTTGTCGGGCGACTCGAACAATACGAGCAACGCACCAAGAACTGTTCCGACTATCGGACCTACAAACGGAACAATATTCGTTACCGCTATAATTATGCTGATAAGTATAGGATAGGGGAAACCGAAAAGCGCCATAAACGCTGCGCATACAGCAAAAATTATAAACGATTCAAGGAGTTTACCTGTAACGTACCTTTCAAAAATTATGTTGCCCGATTTGAGCTTGCCAAGAAATCCGTTTACGCTATCGTATTTAAAGTACGCATAAGCTAATTTTTTTAGCCTTGCAATAAGCCTTTTTCCGCCTTGCAACAGATAAATCGCAATTACAATTCCTATAAAGAAATTCTTGAAAAACTCACCTACTGCCATTATGCCCGTTTGAATCTGGGAAGAATATTTATTTAAAGCATCTAAAATATCAGTATTTGCGATACCGTCAAGGAAATTGCGAATAAATGCAATTATGCTTTCAGGAAGAATGCTTGAAAGCTGTGAAATAAAATTTTCCGTATGTGTCGGAAGATTATTTATTATACCCGATATGCTCTCAACAAGCTGGGGGACGGTAAACGCTATTATAAGCGATATTATAGCAAGTGAAATCACTATTGAAAGAATAGTTGATATGTTTTGCGAAAGCTTTTCGGATATTTTAAATCTTAACAGCAATTTATTTATCCATCTTTTGAGCGGATTTATTATGTAAGCAAATATAATTCCCCATATTATAGGCCTTATTATGTCATTAAGCCCCGACAAAGCGTTTTTTATCGCCTCAAACCTATAAAATAAGAAAAATATCATAATAGATATGATAATTCCTGCAAAAACTATAATGAGTTTTCTTGTAAATTGTTTTAATTCGCTGTTCATAGGGCAATACCTTTCATATTTTTTTATTAGTATGCCCATAAAAAATATTTAATAATCCTGACAAAATCAACATTAAGATATGTAATATGTTATGCTTAAATTTGAACGATAGTAAAAATTATTTTTAAAGTTTTACTATGCTTTTACAAGGAGAAGGGAGTATGAGGGGAGAACCTTAGCTTTTCTCGAAAAGGTATGGTTCTCCCCTCATAATATGTTATTTATCTATATTAAACATTGAATCTAAACAAAACTATATCGCCGTCCTGAACGACATAATCCTTGCCTTCGGAACGGATTAAACCTTTTTCCTTGCACGCATTCATTGAACCGAGTTCCATAAGCGTATCGAACGGAACTATTTCCGCCCTTATAAAGCCCCTTTCAAAGTCTGAATGAATCTTGCCTGCTGCCTGAGGTGCTTTTGTACCCTTTTCAATAGTCCATGCGCGAACTTCCTTAGGCCCTGCTGTGAGGTAGCTTATAAGTCCAAGCAATTTATAACAGCTCTTTACAAGCTTGTCCAAGCCGCTTTCACCGATACCGAGTTCTTCGATAAACTGCTGCTTTTCTTCCTTTGAAAGCTCCGAAATTTCCTCTTCAACCTTTGCGCAAATCGTGAGCGCTTCTGCGCCATCCTTCTTTGCAGCATCGTAAAGTGCTTTTACATAGTCGTTAGGCTCCAACAATTCGTTTTCAGAAACGTTAGCAACATATATAACAGGCTTGTCCGTCAAAAGGAACATTCCTTTTACGATAACTCTTTCATCGTCTGTAAGCTCCATTGAACGGATAGGCTTATTCGATTCAAGATGCGCCTTAATCCTCTTTAAAAGATCAAGCTCTACAAGCAACTTTTTGTCACCGCTCTTTGAGTTCTTCTGCGTGCGGTCAATTCTCTTGTCAACCGTTTCAATATCTGCAAAAATAAGCTCGATATTTATAGTTTCCATATCCCTAACGGGGTCAACGCTTCCGTCAACATGGACTATGTTATCATCGTCAAAACAGCGAACAACATGAACTATGGCGTCAACTTCCCTTATATGTGACAAAAACTTATTACCAAGACCTTCGCCCTTGTATGCGCCACGAACAAGCCCTGCTATATCGACAAATTCAATAGTTGTAGGCGTATATTTTTCAGGGTTGTACATTTCTGCGAGCCTGTCAAGCCTTTCATCGGGTACTGCAACTATGCCAACATTCGGTTCAATAGTGCAGAACGGATAGTTTGCAGACTGAGCGCCTGCCTGTGTTATAGCGTTAAAAAGTGTGCTTTTGCCGACATTTGGCAAGCCAACGACACCAAGCTTCATATTAGTACCTTCTTTCGATTATAATTTATTATAATTTTTATGATTTTTATATCTATATCATATCAATTATATTATCAATTCTCAAATCTTGCAAGCAAAAATTATGAATTGCTTACAACTTGAGTATATTAACGCTACTATTATTAAGACATAAGGCTTTTAATAAAATTCAAATAAGAATTGATTTTAAAGTAAAATTATGCTTTTACAAGGTGAGGAGGATAGGGGGAGAACCTTAGATTTTCTCGAAAAAAAGTATGGTTCTCCCTCTAATATTTAATATTAACTTTTATTCATAAAGCGCATCAACCCCGTAAAGCATGATTGCGATTTTCTTGACTAGCCTAACCTTGTGTCGCCTTATTGTTGACGGATCACAGCACATTTTTTCCGATATTTCGTTATCGCTCATTTCGTCAAAATATTTGTATTCAATTATAGGCGCATATGTATCGTCCTCTATTTTCTGGAGCGCTTCTTCTATCTTATCGGTTTCAAACTTATCTGCCGCTATCTGCGCTTTAAGCTGTTTTATTTGATATTCTGCCATTTCATCGGGCGAAATTCTCTGCGATGGCTTTATCATTCTTACATATGATTTTGAATGCTGCCTTAGCCCCATTGCGCCAAGCTCTTCAAGCTCCGATAATAGCTCGCTGCTTTCCGTTATCCTTTCCATAAGCAACGGATATGCCCTGAGCCTCATCTCCGTTTGACTGTAACATGGCTTGCTCTTGTTCCTCTTTTTTACGCTCTCTTTATTGATTATCTCTGCATCTCTCATCGTTTTAGGTATAAATTCCATTTAAAAGTCTCTCCTTTGTAGTAGTAGAACAAATGTTCCACTTATATGATAACCGCATTTTTTAAAAAAGTCAACAACAAATTTTATAAAAGAGACGAAAAAGGTACTCATTCACCAAAACCTGCACAAAAAGTGCACATAAATAATATATATAATCAAGGGTGGTGATATATATGCTTATGACTATGAACGAGATGAATATAGGTGACAAGGCGAAAGTAATCAGCATATCGACTTCGCCTGATATGATAAGGCGGCTCAACGATATAGGGCTTATAGAGAACACATATGTTAAATGTATGCTTAAAAGCCCGTCATCTGACCCGATAGCGTATTTGATTCGTGGCGCAGTAATTGCTTTAAGGTGCGATGATTTAAAAAAGATAATTGTTGAGAGGGAAGATATATGAAGACTATTGCGCTTGCAGGGAATCCGAACGTAGGCAAGAGTACTGTTTTTAATGCCTTGACCGGGTTAAAACAGCATACAGGCAACTGGACAGGCAAAACGGTTGAAGTTGCGTTCGGAGAATACAAAAAAGGAAATTCAATATATAAAATAGTAGATTTGCCCGGAACATATTCGCTTGTATCCCATTCAGATGAGGAGGTTATAGCGGAGAAATTCATAAAGTCGGGCGAAGCGCAATCTATAATAGTTATATGTGATGCTACTGCGCTTGAAAGAAATTTAATCCTTGCACTCCAAATTCTTGAAATTAACAAAAATGTTGTTTTGTGCGTGAACCTTATTGACGAGGCGAAGAAAAAGAAGATAAACATCGACACGAAAAAGCTTTCCGAGTTGCTTTCCGTTCCGGTCGTGCCATGTTCTGCAAGGAGCAAGCAGGGGATTGATGAGCTTATCACAACTGCAATTAACTGTTGTGAGAACGCACATGAGATGACACATCAAAGCTCGGATACAAACTCGGATACAAATATAGAAGAAATAGTAAATCGTGCTGAGTTTATAGCGAAGTCGGTTACGAGTTATGGTAAAGCATATTCAGGCGGTGAAAAAGCAGACCGTATAATAACGAGCAGGCGGTTTGGTTATCCGATTATGATTGCGCTTCTTGCGCTTGTGCTTTATATAACTATTTCGTTTGCAAATTATCCATCGGAGTTTTTGTCGGAATTATTTTCAAAGCTTGAAGTATGCTCTTATAACGCAATGACGAGCATTTCGCTCCCTCATTGGCTTGTCGATATTGTAACGAACGGAATAATAAGGGTTACAGGGTGGGTAATTTCGGTTATGCTTCCGCCAATGGCGATATTCTTCCCACTTTTTACAATACTTGAAGATGCAGGTTATTTGCCGAGAATTGCATTTAATCTTGACAACTCGTTCAAGCGTTGCTGCGCTTGCGGGAAGCAGGCACTTACGATGTGTATGGGGTTTGGCTGTAACGCTGTAGGTGTGACAGGGTGCAGAATTATTGATTCAAAGCGTGAAAGGCTTATTGCTGCAATTACGAATGTTTTTGTTCCTTGTAACGGAAGATTCCCGATATTGATTTCAATAATTTCAATGTTCTTTGTGTTGTCGGGTGGTTTTTTAGGTTCGTTTATTTCTGCGCTTTTGCTCACGGTTGTTATAATATCGGGTATTGCCATAACGTTTTTTGTATCAAGGATTCTTTCAAAGACTGTTTTAAAAGGCGTTCCGTCATCGTTTACGCTTGAGCTTCCACCATATAGAATGCCACAGTTTGGAAAAGTTATAGTAAGGTCGCTTCTTGATAGAACGCTGTTTGTTCTGCTTCGTGCCGTTGCTGTTGCGCTCCCTGCATCAATTGTTATATGGGTTATGGCAAATGTGAGCATTGACGGGAACACTCTGCTTTACATCTGTTCAAACGCAATAGATCCGTTTGCAAGGGCAATAGGGCTTGACGGAGTTATTCTTTTAGCATTTATACTCGGTTCGCCTGCAAATGAAATAGTGTTTCCGCTTATTATAATGGCGTATTCACAGGGCAATGGAATTATGGAGCTTGAAAGCCTTGAAAGCTTAAAAACGCTTCTGGTTTCAAACGGCTGGACTTATATAACGGCTATTTCAACAATGCTGTTTGCGCTAATGCATTGGCCATGCACTACAACGCTGATTACAACTTATAAGGAAACAAAAAGCGTTAAATGGACTTTTGCATCATTTATAATTCCAACTGTTGTAGGTTTAATCGTGTGCTTTATTGTTACAAATATTTTACGCATTTTTTAATTGACGAGGAAATGGTATAATGTTAAAATCTATATGAATATGTAAATTGTGAGAGTGTAATATGGCATACGATATAAAAGAAAGATTGTTTGTTTCAACTATTGCCGATGATGCGGTAGAAATGGCTTATAAAAACGGTGTTGGGCTTGAAATTGCCGAGTTCTGTACTGCGGCGAATATGGATGATAATTTCGCTGAATACGATGTTATTGTCAGAAATAAGCTTGAAAAATCATCACGATATGTTTTTCACGGTCCGTTTAACGAACTTAATCCATCGGCAATAGACCCGTTATCGAGGAAGCTTTGTGCGTTCAGGTTCAAGCAGGCATACGATACGATGAAGCATTATGGTATGAACAAAATGGTACTTCATTCAGGTTATATTCCAAACGTTTATTATAAACAATGGTACAGGGATAGGGCGATTGAGTTTTTCAAGGAATATATGTCAGATAAAGACGATAATTTCGTGCTTGCGATAGAAAATGTTCTTGAAGATGAACCATATACGCTTCGTGAAGTTGTTGATGGAATAGATGATAAGCGTGTCGGAATTTGTTTCGATATAGGCCATGCAAATATCGTAAGCTCAGTTCCTATTGAGGAGTGGACAAAGGTGTTCCAAGATAAGCTTTATCACGTCCACATTCACGATAATATGGGCGAGTTTGATTTGCATCTTCCGCTCGGTGATGGTAAAATCAACTGGCAGGGAATTATTGATTCTATTGAGTCAAGCGGTGTTAAACCGACTTATACGATAGAAAATATACATTGTGAAAAATCGTTTGAAAGTTTGAGGAAAGGCGGATATATAAAATGAAAATTCACGATACGATAAATTCTATTGAAAAAGCATATCAAGATGTTATAAAGAAAGCGGAAGAAAGACAGCTTGCGCTTGTAAAACCACCGCATAGCCTTGGAAGGCTTGAAGATATTTCAATTAAAATGGCAGGAATTACAGGCAAGGTTAAAAACAAAATCGACAGACGAAGAATAATCATTATGTGCTCAGATAACGGAGTTGTCGAAGAAGGCGTTGCAAGCGCACCGCAGAGTGTTACTTTAAGTCAAACGATAAACTTCACAAAGGCAAAAACAGGTGTTTCGTGCCTTGCAAAACATTATGGAATAGATTTGTGCATTGTCGATGTCGGCATAAATGGCGATGTTCCCGAACAAATAGTTATGTCGGGCGATGTTCTTGTAAGAAAACTCGCTTATGGAACTAACAATATTTCAAAAGGCGCAGCTATGACACGTGAACAGGCTGAAAAGGCAATAGAAATTGGAATAGAAATGGCTGATATTGCAAAAGCTGACGGATTCGATATAGTCGGTGTCGGTGAAATGGGCATTGGAAATACTACAACATCTTCCGCCATTTTGTCATGTATTTTAGATATTGATGCGAAAACAACTGTCGGCAGGGGCGGCTGTATTACTGATGAAATGCTCGCACATAAAATAGAAGTTGTAAAGACAGCTTTGAGCGTAAATAAACCCGATAAAAACGATATAATCGACGTTATTTCAAAGGTTGGCGGATTCGATATTGCAGCAATGACTGGCGTTTATCTTGGTTGTGCTAAAAACAGAATACCGGTAGTTATTGATGGATTTATTTCTGCGGTAGCTGCATTATGCGCTTATAAAATTAACCCTATCGTTAAGGATTATATGTTTGCATCGCACAAGTCGGAAGAGGCTGGATATAAGATTGCAGTTGATGAAATTGGCATTGTACCTATGTTCGACCTTGCTATGAGGCTTGGTGAAGGAAGTGGCTGCATTGTTGCTTTTTCTATAATCGAAAGCGCATTGACAGTTATGAACGATATGGCAACGTTTGACGAGGCGGATATTGACGATAAATACCTTGATGGGCTAAGATAAATTTATGAAAGTATTTATTTCAGGCGGCTGCAAAAACGGAAAGTCGTTTTATGCGCAGAGAATTGCAAAACAACTCTCGGATAAAAATAACCAACAACTGTATTATATTGCAACTATGATTGCAACGGATGACGAGGATAGAAAACGCATAAATAAACATATATTGGACAGGCAGGGCTGGGACTTTATAACGATAGAACAGGGAAGAGATATATATAATTGCTCAAAAATAACAGGGCACGAAGCCGTATATCTTCTTGACAGCACAACTGCATTGCTTGCAAATGAAATGTTTTTGCCCGATATGAAAATAAATCACGATGCCGATAAGAAAATTATATCCGACTTGCAGGTTCTTATAAATGAAGTTGATAACATTGTGTTCGTGTCTGATTTTATATATTCAGATGCTGCGCTATATGATGAACTTACCGAGAAATACAGGCAAAATCTTGCAAACATTGATAGGTTTCTTGCAAGCGTTTGCGATAGTGTTATTGAAGTGTGTTCATCAAATATAAAGATGTGGAAAGGCAATCAGGTCGTATGATAAAAAATATAAAGGCGCTGTGTATGTCGCTTTCGATGTTCCTTGCAATTCCTATGCCGTGGCGAGTGTGGGACGAGCAGGCAAGGCAGCTTATGATTTTATATCTTTTTGTTGTCGGTGCAGTTATAGGCGCACTTGAATATCTTATTGTATATTTAATCGGAATTACAGGTATACCGAAACTTATAGGTGCAGCAATTCTTTGCGTATATCCATTCATTGTTACGGGGTTTATTCATCTTGACGGATTTATGGATTCTATGGACGCAATTCTTTCGAGGCGACCTTATGAAGAGAGGCTTCGCATTCTCAAAGATCCGCACGTTGGCTCGTTTGCTGTTATTGCGGCGATAATTCTTTTCGTATTCAGCTTTGCATCGTGCGCTGAGATTTTATCGAAAGATTTTGATGCAAGGTTGTTCTTGTTCGTGCCGGTTCTTTCAAGGGAGTGTTCTGCGTTTGCTGTTACTGCTCTAAAAAGCGTTTCGCACAGCCAATATTCAGGCGAGTTTAAGAAAAAGATAAATAAATGGCATATCTTCATTATAATAGCGGAATTTGTGCTTACGCTTGCGCTCGGTTACTTCGTTTGCGGCTTAAAAGGATTTATTATGCTTGTATGTTGCCCCGTAAGCTATGCCGTTTTCCTTTTTAGAGGTTATAGAAGTTTTAAAGGCGTATCGGGTGACGTGTCGGGTTATGCGCTAACTATGGCGGAAGCGTGTACGCTTGTAGTTATGGCATTGTTTTAAAGGATTAGAGGTTATTATGGAACTTATATTCGGTGGAGCATATCAGGGAAAACTCGATTATGCTAAAGAAAAATACTCTTTATTAGATGACGATGTTTTTTATTGTCAAGGACTAAAATTAGATTTAAATAAAAAATGTATTTATGGGCTTGAAAAGTTTTCGCTCGATTGCGTAAAAAATGGCTTTGATGCAGTAGAAATGCTCGAAAAGCTCGAACTTGACGATAAAATAATTATCGTGTGCGATATTTCATGCGGTGTAGTTCCTATCGACAATACCGTTCGTGCATGGAGGGAGATGAACGGAAAAATGTTGAGTTATCTTTCTCAAAAAGCACGATCGGTCATAAGGGTGTTCTGCGGACTTGCAGAAGTTGTTAAAAAGACAAATAAGTTATACCTTATCCGCCACGCTCTGACGGAAGGCGTTGAAAAAGGCTGGCTCTATGGCGCTGCGGATTTGCCTATTACTGAAAACGGAATTGCTATTGCAAAAAGTTATGTAAATGACGGAATTTATCCACTTGATAACATTGGCGATTTAAAATTTTTCGTTACAGGGCTTACAAGAACTATTCAAACTCTAAAAACGATTTTTGGCGATGTTGAATACGGAATTATCCCAGCTTTTCAAGAAGTTAATTATGGCGATTATGAATGTAAAACTGTCGATGAACTCAAAGACGATGAATATTTTAATATTTGGGTCAACGATACATCGCGGAAACTCGCTCCGCCTAACGGAGAAAGTTATGAACATTTTTATACAAGAATTAAGGATAGATTCGATAAGTTCCTGCTCGAAATGGATTCGGACTGCGTTATCGTGTGCCATGGCGGAACGATTGGAAATATGATGAACTCCGTTTTCGGAAGCGGTAGTGAAACTTTCTATAATTTCCTTGCTCAGCCGTGCAGAGGATTCATTGTCGATGTCGTAAATGGCAAAGCTGTAAGTTACAAAAAATTGTAAAATTTTTATGTCACGCAACTTTTTGTGTTTCTCAATCGTTTATATAATTGAAGAGTAAAAAGTTGCAAGGAGATTACTATATGAAGAAAATTTTAAAATGGGTATTGATTATTGTAGTTGTAAGCGTTATCGTTGTTGCTGCAATAAACATAATAAGAATTGTTTATAATCCGTCATCGCTGTTTGTAGAGGTAAAACAGCAGGAAAAACCTGAAATTACTGCTATAGAAGAACTTTCACCATATGAACAACTCGTAAAAGATGCCGATAGGGATATTATGAAAAATATCGTAAATGTTTTGATTATTGGCGTTGATTATTCGGAAGAAAGAGAAACGTGGAGCGGAAAACACGATTATCATGCCGATGTTATGATGATTTGTGCAATAAACTTTGATGAAAATAAAGTCGATTTGATTTCTATACCAAGGGATACATATGCAAAAATTCCCGGTGTTGAGGGAATTTATAAAATCAATGCTTCACTCAACTGCGGCGGTGGTTTCCCTAAGGGGCTTAATAAGGTATGCGAGGCGGCTTCGTGGATGATTGGCGGTATTCCTGTAGATTATTATTATGCCGTTACTATGCCTGTCGTTAAAGAACTCGTAGATACAATAGGCGGTGTCGATTTCGACCTGAAATTCGATTTTCAAATGGCTGGCAGAAGTTATAAGGCAGGTCAACAACATATGGACGGTCAAGCTGTACTCGATTTTCTCAGAGTAAGAAAAAATATTAAAGAATCAGGCGATGCTAATAGGGTTAAAAGACAAAAGGAAATGCTCGTTACTCTCTTTAGGAAAATGAAGAGTCAGAATTTGCTCGTTAATATTCCCGAATATGTTAAAATGTTCGATGGAAAATTGCTAACAAATACAGATATTTCACAAACTGCTGCACTCGCTTTGTTCGGTTATAACCTCGATGAAGAAAATATCTCTGCCCATTCAATAGTTGGTAATATGACCGATGTGTTTAACTGGACTTTCTGCTTAACTAATCAGAAAAAAAGGGTTAAGCTTATAAAAGATGTTTACGGAATTGACGTGCCGCAGGATAAAGAATATTCAAGGGCTGGTGCGTGCATTAGGTGGATTCAGATGGAGCTTGAGTTTTTGACTCCAAACTTCGATTATCTTATTAAAAGGGCAGACGAGGAAATTGCTAACGATATAGAAATAGATATGACCGAGGCGACAGTTCCGCCGGATGAACCAACTCCGACTCAGGACGAAGACCATGATATTGACGATGATAATGAACAAGAACCAGTTGTAACAGAAGAAATAGATGAAACTTCAAAGCCTGAAGAAACAGCAGAACCTATTGAAAGTGAAGTCCCTGAAGATGTTCCCAAATACGATAGGGAAATTCGCTTGAAGGTAATGAAGCTCAAAGAGGATTATAAGCTGTGTAAGGAGTTTATGAATAAAAAAGAGTACAATTACGAAAACGATGAGGAAGCAGTAAATGTTCTTGGCGTTCTTAGCCGAATGAAGGAGTCGGGAAAAGAACTCGTTGATATTTTCGGACTTAAAGATGAGTTTAAGAAGAATAAGTTAAAATGGACTTATGAGTATGAAAAAGATTTTAATGAAATATATGTAGATTTCAGATGAAGGTGTCGTGCAGTTATGCTGCACGATATATTTCAAAA